>JADMIN010000319.1 GCA_015478575.1 Ktedonobacterales bacterium
CTTCTCTATAGATAGGCGATCTCCCTTCACGCTACTGAGCTGGCTTGGATGCGTCGCGCCCGCGCCGACCTCGTTTGCCAGGCGCGTCGGTGAAGGTATCCCTCACGGCACCTTTTCCGTTCCCCGCTGGCGTGTCGCGGTTCCGTCGCGTGCGTGTGAGGGGGTCTACCTGTTGCTCGAAGTGGCCAGCCTCGCGGACTAACCGCTCGATCTGACCGCCAGTGCTTGGGTACACAGGGCGGTCCACCAGCCCATGCTCCTGAGACGTGCGTGTGGGCCAGTGGGCGCTCTCCCGGCTAGCCGCGCCTCTCCCTGAGGGGGGGCTTAGGCTGATGTCGCGCTGGGTATAACTGATCTGGAGCCGATGGGGGTCGGAGAACGCCGTGATCTCTAGCCGTATCTCCGGCCCCACCACCGCGGCCACCGCATCGCGGAAGGTGTCGCGGAGCGCGCGCGGACCGCGGGCCGTGTCGAACCGCGCCGTGTCGAACCGCGCCGTGTCGAACCGCGCCGCGAGCGCGAGCACGGGTGGCGATGCCTCCGCACGTGCCGACGCGGGCAGCCAGGGAAGGAACGCGCTCCTGGACAGCGCGAGTGCCTCGCACACGAAGTGACGCAGGGAGACGGCACCTTCTTCCAGGGAGCGCGCCCCGCTGAGGATCATCGCAAGCTCGAAGAGCTGCGCCGTGCGGAAGCGCTCATGATAGTGCCGCTCAAAGAACCGGACCAGGCACGCCGCCAGCGGATGCGGGAGCGATCCATCGTCGAGCCGCAGCGGTGGCGCATCCGGCAGTGTCGCCTTGAGCGTGCGCAGAAGCGCCTCCATGAACGGCGTGACGAGATCCAGCTTTCCCGTGACCGGCGGGATTGGTGTGCCAGGCCGCGCATCCGCGGGCTGCGACGCCCAGCGGTAGAGCCGTTCTACCGCCACCTGTGGGTCGCCAGCGCCAGCGCGCCCTTCAGGCGGGTCGAGCAGAGAGCGCTGGTAAGCGCTCGGCTCCGCCAGTTGACCGCGCCAAGCCGCGCTGGTCTCGCCCGCTCGCTGAAGCTGGTTGGCGAGGGTCCGCGCCTCACCCACGGACATGCGCACGGCATCAGGCACCTGATCGCGGAAGCGCGCGGCAAGCTCCGGTAGGAGGTGGGCCGCGGAGACCAGCGCGAAGGCGCGCGCCAACTCGCGCGCTGGGAAGACCACCTCGAAGGCGCACGATGACGTGATGGACGCCGCTCGCGACCTGGCGGGCAGCGTGGCTATGCCTGGCGGGCGCTCTCGTTCGGCGGCGTGCGGGCGCAACAGCGTGCCAACGCCAGTGGCATCACCGAGCCGCTGCAAGAGATCCACACTCGCGGCGTGGGCCAGCGTATCGCCGCGGCTCGCGGGCGTGGCGCCGACCAGCAGCACCTCGCGAGTGATGGCCTCGCGAGTGATGGCCTCGTGGCCCAGACGAAACCGCCGCATATCTTCATGCCGTGCTCCAGGATGCCTCTCCCTCACGGGATTGTTCGGCGCCACCAGTTCGGCGAGGAAAGCGGACGCGCGCGCCCAGCCCCCGGCGGCCTCGTCTCCGCTGGCCTCGTCTTCTGGCTGGCCGGATGTCGCCGTCGGCGGCAGGCCCATGATGGTGAGGTCACAGCGACTGGCGCGGTCTGTCGCGAGCTGTTGGAGCATGGTGATGAGATCGGGCAGAACACTCTCGCTGATGCGGCTGCCCAGATGGGCCAGGACATAGATCCGCGGCACCTCAGGAGGCGCGGATGTGCGGGTGGGAGAGTGATCGAGTGTCGTGAATGCCTCACGCAGCGTCCGCATGACGGGCTCCCGATCGGAGCTGACCCTGTCTCTTGGGGTGGCCTCGTTGCGTGTCCCCAGGACACTCCAAGAGACGTGAGGCTGGCGAGCGTACGGCGCGGCCCCGCCTTCTTTGGGCGCGCGCGTGGTGGGGAGGGGTAGGGCGGATACCGCCACGCGATGGGACCGCAGCCACACGCCAGTGGTGCGCGGCGCCTCATACCAGGGCTTGGGAGGCTGCTCCTCATCGGCCAGCATGACGATAGCAAGACGACGCTGGTCATCGGCGGGCAACGTGATGAGACGCTGGCATACCAGCCGCATGGCCTCCACAGCGGTGTCGCCCAGCGCCACCACGAGCGCGGGCGACGCGACCTGTGCGACCTCTGCCTGTGCGACCTCTGCCTGTGCGACCTCTGCTCCCTCAGCCGCCATGCTCGGCCCGTGCCGAGCGGCCTCCTCCGCTGAGGCGCCACCCGTGAGCTTCTTCAGCCCCACGGCATCGAACTGGGCATTCAGGCGCTCCACGCGCGTTCGCACGTCCGCCCGACATGCCTCACAGGTCGCGAGGTGTTTGGCCACATCAGGGAAGACGGCCCGCGCGGTGTCCTCTCCCTTCGCGAAATACTTGAGGGCATAGGCGCTCAGCTCTTTGCGTGTACGTGACTTGCGGATGGTCTCATTGAGTCGCGAGAGCAGCGCGAAGCCTTTTTCGCGCTGGACGCTATCGTGTTCGGCTCTCATGGTCAGGCGATAGATCAATGACCCCAGGATGATCTGACAATGCTCACAAGTCATGAGATGTCCGGCAACGCGGCGTTTTTCCTCCAGTGACAGATACGCCTCACCTGAGATAATGCTCTCCAGAATGTTCTCCACATGCTGATCTTCCGCCGCGGAGAACGACGATGACACATCCATCTGGTGCTCCCCATCAGGCAGGTCAGCTTCGTGTGGCTGGCCGGTATGTCTGTTCGATCGCTTGTTTCTATTCGCGAAGTAGAGGAGTCGGCCCTCAGGCGCGAGGGTGTTGGCGCTTGGCGCGTTCCGCTGTCGCTCGATGTAGGAGCGGGCTAAGGAGATCGTGTCATTGACCGTCGTGAGTGAGGCATGGACCTGCTCCGCGATGCGCTGAGGCGTCAGGTTATCCACAAGAGCGAGCTTGAGTATCGTCATCGTCGGCTCTTCGGGGAGCGTGGGGGTCAACATCGCTTCGAGCGCGGGAAAGCGCTTGAGCAGTAGGTCGCCCAGGTCAGAGAGCATAGGAAGCCTCAATATCATGAATGCCGACAACTTGCCTGAACACAGGGAGTTGTGCCGGGAGGCGGTCTTCAATGGAGAGGCGGGTTGATCCCAAGAGATCAACCCGCGGAAGCGAGAAGCTCGCGCATGCGCCTGCGGAAGCGATGCCATGCCTGATAGACGTCGTCGGGGGAGACGTCCAGCAGTTCGGCGACCTCGCGTGGCTTGATGCCATCGAGTCGCATCCTGATGATGGCCCCAGTTTCTGGCTCAAGCGCGATGGCAAGCTCAATATACCCTTCGAGCACGCTGAGCGCTTCAGCGCCAGCCGCCTGGTCTTCTGGCGAAAGCTCCTGCGAGGGCAGCATCACCTCACGCTCTTCGGTGTCGAAAGGGTCATCGCTGGAGCGGGAGAAGCTGGAAAGGGGCAACTCGTTGTCGTCGATTCTCTCCTCGCCTTTCGCGCGCGTCTTCAAAGTGTTCTCAACCACCGTGGTCCGCCACGTGTCGAAGTTGCTCTTGAAACTGAAGCCTGGCAGCCCACTGAAGATACGCTTCTCGGCCTCCGCGATGTCGTCGTGGAGGTGTGACGGCACGCGCTGAAGGATGACATCCCAGTCCCAGCGGGTATGCGGACCGGCTGGAGGATCCCACCTGACCTTGTGCCAGCGGCAGACGATCCGGGCCACGAAGAGCACGTTGAGGGAGAAGAGGTGGGAATCCGGGTTACGCCGCATCTCCTCGACCACATACTCCTCAACGGCGCGACGCGCATGCAGGCGCAGCCAATCCTCGAGATGTACGATGCCCGCGCGCGCGACATTCTCACGATGCGCGAGCCTGGTCATCCAGATATGGAAGGCCGGTGTGCCAGGGTAAGAGGCGAGGCTCATGTCCATGAGTCGCACCGCGCGCTCGATCTGTGTGCGCCTATCGACCGCGCGGAGCGTGAGGTGGTATAGCCGGTGAGCGTCGGCGACCATCTCCGCCAGGATCTCGCGGCAGCGATGCCACACCGGCAAGCGGCTGCCACGCTGAAGCTCGACGACGACGCCCTCCTCGATCACGCGCCGCGCCTGCGCGGCGATCCATTCAGGTAAGGTCTGGCGACCCATCCAGGTGTCAGAGCCACCGCGCTCGATCCCCGCTTCGACCAGTTCCGTGACGCGCTGGATGTCCCGCTGAATCTCGTGCTCCCACGCACTCAACTGATAGCCTGCGCGCAGGTCACGTAC
>JADMIN010000320.1 GCA_015478575.1 Ktedonobacterales bacterium
CCTCAAGAGCTGGCACGACCTTACCGACCAGCAGACGCAGCCCCCCACAGAGGCAACGCCATCGGGTCAGCCCGCGCAATCAGCGGAGCGCTGCATCGGGCCAGGCGCGCTGATGTCCATCCACCTCCATACCATCGGTGGAGGGCAAACGGCCACATTCGCCGTCGCGCGCGAGCCAGACATGATTCACGCCTCCACGCTGGCGCAGATTCCGTTTACCGCCATGCCCTCACAGACCGTGCATCTGCCCTCTATCGGCGAGACAGCGCTGCTCACGGAACAACTCCAGTTGCTCGGCCATGATACGGTCTACGAGGAGGCGCTCACCCTTGCCGCGCTCTTGATTGGCCCAGTGGTACGGAGGACGCTCTGATGTCGCGGACTGACATGCGCGGAGGTCCGCGCCTCACCATCTATGCGGATCTAGATGCGCTGGGGCACGCCGCCGCGGACCTCTTTGTGCGTATGAGCCTTCAGGCGCAGGCGGATCATGAACAGTTTCGCGTGGCGCTCTCTGGTGGCTCGACACCGCGGACCCTCCACACCTTGCTCGCGGCGGCGCCATACCGTGAGCGGGTGAACTGGTCCCACATCGAGTTCTTCTGGGGTGACGAGCGCACTGTGCCGCCGGATGACCCTGAGAGCAATTACCGCATGGCGCGCGAGACGCTGCTCGACCGTGTGCCCGTGCGACCAGAGGGGATCCATCCGATGCCCACGCAGCTCGGTGACCCCGCGGCGACGGCGGCGCACTACAGCGACGAACTGCGAGCGGCTTTCGCGCTTGGGGAAGATGATCTGCCACGCTTCGATCTGATCTTCCTGGGTATGGGGCCGGATGGGCATACCGCCTCCCTCTTTCCCCATACCGCCGCCCTGCGCGCCACCGATAAACTAGTGGTCGCCAACGCGGTTCCACGCCTCCAGACGTTCCGCATCACGCTAACCGCGTCGGTCATCAACCATGCCGCCGCCGTGGCGTTCTTGGTGAGCGGGGCCGACAAAGCGCCCGCGCTGGCCGCCGTGCTGGAGGGCGCGCACGCGCCCGATGAGTATCCAGCGCAGCTCATCGCACCGACAGATGGCGACCTCTATTGGCTCATAGACCGCGCCGCGGCGACGCAGCTCACCCAGCACGGCTAGGGCATCGGCGCAAGGGCGGCGGCACGAGGGCATGCGCCCGTCTCCACCCCCCCTTCCCTCGTAGGGAAGGGGGCCGGGGGGTTAGGTCGGCACGCGGGTCGGGGGGTTAGGTCTCGCGGCAATGATGAGGAGGTGATGGCATGGCGCTCATAGTTCCCTCGATTCTCTCGGCGGATTTCGCGCAGCTCGGCGAGCAGGTGCGAGCGGCACAGGCAGGCGGCGCCGACCGGCTGCATGTGGACGTGATGGATGGGCGCTTCGTGCCCAACATCACCGTTGGTCCGCTGGTGATGGAGGCCGTCCGTCGTCACACCACCCTGCCGCTGGAGGCGCATCTGATGATCGTCGAGCCAGAACGGTATGTGGAGGACTTCGCCCGCGCTGGCGCCGACCTCCTCATCGTGCATCAGGAAGCCTCGCCCCACCTGCATCGCACCATTCAGCGGATTCAGCGACTGGGCAAAAGGGCAGGCGTCGCCATCAATCCAGCGACGCCGCTCGCCATGCTGCAAGAGATTCTCGGTGACGTGGATCTCGTCCTCTGCATGACCGTGAATCCCGGCTTCAGCGGCCAAGATTTTATCTCCGGCATGTTGCCGAAGATCGAGCGATTGCGCGCGATGATTCAACAGCATGGCGCTCGTTGCGACCTCGAGGTAGATGGTGGCATCCAGACGCAGAGCGCGCCAGTGGCGGTGCGCGCGGGTGCGAACGTGCTGGTCGCTGGCTCCGCGGTCTATGGGGATGCGGATGGCGCCGCGGCAGGCATTGCCAGGCTGCGTGCCGCCCTCGCGTGAGTCGTGTGATTGCCGCGAACGCTTGTGGCGATGTACAATGAGGCCACTCCAGCGTGCTCATGGCGGTCATGTGATCATGGCTGTGGCGTGCCAGGAGGTGGCACTCCGCGCGGCGCGCGGGGTGAGGTGCTCTCTCGATCGGTGCTGGTTGCCACCGGGGCGAAACCGGCGTGCCGCGCTCTGGTGCGCGTGAAGGATGGGTAGCCGCGTGAAGAAGATTCTCATTGCCGACGACGATACCGCGATCGCTGACCTCTTGACCCAAGCGCTCGCCGAGGAGGGCTACGAGACGTTCAAGGAGTCCCAGAGCCTGCGCGTCTATGACGCCGTACGCGAACACCAGCCCGACCTCATCCTGCTGGATCTCATGATGCCGTATCTCGACGGTCGCGACGAGCTAGAGCTTTTGCGGCTAAGCTCGGATACCGGGCGCATTCCCGTCATCATCGTGACGGCACGGACCGAGGCGAAGCAGGAGGAAGAGGAGTACAAGAAACTGGGCGTGGTGACGATTGTGACCAAGCCCTTTGATCTGAACCAGTTGGTGCGACTCGTCAAGCGCACGCTGGGAGCATAGGCGCCGACCTAGGCGCGGCGGCAGGGGGAGCACGTGGCAGAGACACGTATCGAGGCGGCGGCACCCACCATCCCACGGCGCGTCGCGCTGGACGCGATGGGTGGCGATTTCGCGCCGCGCGAGGCCGTGCTCGGTGCGATACAGGCAGCGCGTGAGTATGGCATCGGCGTGCTGCTGGTCGGGCCAGAGGCGACCATTCGCGCGGAGATGGCCCAGCACCTCACCGACGGGTTGGATCTGGAGATCGTGCATACCGACGAGGTCATCGGCATGGATGAGCATCCCGCTGAGGCCATCCGCGCCAAGAAGCGCAACAGTATGACGCTCTGCCACGAATTGGTGCGTGACGGACAGGCGCTCGGCGCCGTCTCCGCTGGCAATAGCGGCGCGGTGATGGCTGCCGCCCTCTTCACATTGCGGCGCATCCGGGGCGTAGACCGCCCAGCTTTTGGCGGCACCTTCCCCGCCGCTGGCGGCAAACGCACCTTCGTGCTCGATATCGGCGCCAACACGGATAGCAAGCCGCAATGGCTGGTCCAGTTCGCGCTGATGGGGTCCGTCTATATGCGCAGTGTGGCCGGCATCGGCGATCCACGGGTCGGCTTGCTGGCGAATGGCGAGGAAGAGACGAAGGGCGACCAACGCACACAAGAGGCGCACCGGCTGCTCGCGGCGGTGGCCCCCACGGCGGGCATCAACTTCGTTGGCAATATCGAAGGCCGCGACGTGAATGCCGGGACGGTGGATGTCGTGGTCTGTGATGGGTTCGTCGGCAACATCGTGCTCAAGCTCAGTGAGGGGTTGGGGAAGATGCTGCTGGAGACGATCAAGCGCGAGTTAACCGCGGGCGTCATCTCCACCCTCGGCGCGGCGCTGGCGAAGCCCGCCTTCAACCGCGTGCGAAAACAAGTAGACTACGAGGAATATGGTGGCGTCCCCATTCTTGGCGTCAACGGCGTCTCGATCATCTCGCATGGCAGCTCGAAGGCTAAAGCCATCAAGAACGCCATCCGTGTCGCCTTCCAAGCGGCGGATGCCCAATTGCCCCAGGTGATCGCCGAGGGCATGCGGCAGCTTGGCGTCGTAGCCTCCACGGCGCCAGCCGCCAGCGAGGCCATTGACACCCCCTAGCCACCCACCACAAGGCCCGCGCACCCCCACTGTGCGCCGCTTTACGAGCGGCCAGAATCATGGACCATCGTGCCGTCGCTGGCTGCCGCGCACCGCCTAGACGGGAGCGGCGACCGAGGACACCATCTCGCCCAACAGCACCTGCTTGAGCAGCCGAGAGCCGCTCTCGCTCGGCCCGGCATGCTCGGCGCGACGCCGCGCGGCCAGCGCCCGCCGCGCGCGGACGACCCCCACGCCGGCTTCCGCGAGCACATGTACCAGCTTCTCATGCGCCTCACGCGCCGCGTCGCTCTCGGCGCTCCGCAGCTCACAGAGCGGCTGGCGCACCATCACCAGATAGCCCTGCTGTACGGGAAAGGCCGCCGTCACGAACCGGGTCTTCTGGCCATGGAGCTCGACCGTCGCGACAACAAAGTCGTGCCCGTCAGCGGTGATCACGCGGTGGCGCGCCAGCTCACCCCCATACGGCAGGCATGAGCGCACACTGCCCCAGGGCACGTGCTCGTGTGTGTTCGCCACGGATGGAGTCGCCGCGCCACGCATACGTCCGTTACTCGCCATGACCTACGCCCTCCTATAGG
>JADMIN010000321.1 GCA_015478575.1 Ktedonobacterales bacterium
ACGCCTGGCCGCGACGATGCCGGGGAGGCCGCATGGCTTGCGCGCCGGGCTGGAGCGCGAGGTAGGCAATGATGTCGCCGCCGCGCATCGTCTCAACCGTCTGATCACCTGTGTGGCGGGTGACGTCACGGTTGAGGTGACGCTGAAGGCCACCTTCGACTACGCGCGCCACGCCGCGCGCATCCAGCACCACCACCTGGCCGATGGCGGCGCTGGATGCGTACTGACCGCTCAGGGGCGCTATCTCGTGCTGGCGGTGCGCGATGTGGGCGCGATCCCGGCGCGGGCGCGGGCGGCGCCCATCACCTTCGAGCAGCATGACGGCGCGCTGCGCGCGCGGATTCCACTGGAGGCCGGCCAGCGGGTCGCCGCCGTCCTCAACTACGCGCGTGATGAGAACGAGGCGCAGCGTCTGCTCGGCCAGCTCAATCAGCACGACTTCGAGGCCGACCTCGAAGAGACGCTCGCCTATTGGCATGAGTGGGCCGCGGCGGCGCGCTATGACGGCCCCTACCAGAAGTTGGTGCGCCGCTCCGCGCTGGCCCTCAAGCTGTGCATCTTCGAGCCGACCGGCGCGATCGTCGCGGCCCCCACCACGTCGCTGCCTGAACAGATCGGCGGCGAACGCAACTGGGATTACCGCTATACGTGGCTGCGCGATTCCACCTTCACGCTTGGCGCGCTCGATCAGTTGGGATATCACGACGAGGCGCGGGATTACTTCCACTTCCTACACGACCTGCACATCAATTCCATTGAACGCTTGCGCATCATGTATGGCATTCGTGGCGAGCAGGATCATCAGCTTGAAGAAATTTGCCTCGATCACCTGGAAGGCTACCGTGGCTCGAAGCCGGTGCGCATCGGCAATGGCGCCGCTCAGCAGCACCAGCTCGATGTGTATGGCGAGGTGCTGGATGCCGCGTACAGCTACCTCTGCAAAGAGGGCTTCCGTCCGGGGCATCGTCGGCACGAGGCGGATCGCGATCTGCGGTCACTCGCGCAGCGCATCGCCGACTATGTGGTGGAGCACTGGCAAGAGAAGGATCAGGGGATCTGGGAGATCCGTGGTGAGCCGCGCGCCTTTGTCTACTCGCGCGCCATGTGCTGGCTCGCGCTCAAGCGCGCGTGCGAGATGGCCTCGCACCACGGCCACAAGCAGCGCTCCGCCAGTTGGGCGCGGACCCGCGACGCCATCCATCAGGACGTGATGCGCCATGGCTATGACGAGGAACAGCGAACCTTTATCCAGGCCTATCACGCGAAGAACCTAGATGCGGCCAATCTCCGGCTGGCGCTGGTGCGCTTCCTTCCGCCGGAAGATCCGCGCATGTTGAGTACCATCGAGGTGACGGGCACTCGGCTCGCGGGGCCGCATCAACTGCTCTTCCGCTACGATCCGATGAACATGCGGCCTGGCGAGAGCAAGGGGGAGCAAGAGCATGAGGTGGATGGGCTGAAGGGTACCGAGGGGGCCTTCCTGGCCTGCACCTTCTGGCTCATCAGCGATCTCTGTCACGTTGGTCGCCTGGATGAAGCTCGCGAGCGCTTTGAAGCGTTGGCGAAGCTGGCCAGTCCGCTTGGCCTCTATTCCGAAGAGATTGATCCCCACAACGGAGAGTTGCTGGGCAACTTTCCCCAGGCGTTTACGCATATCGGCCTGATCAACAGTGCCGCGACCCTCCTACGCGCGCAGGAAGGGCGGTTGCACATGGAGCCAGACGAGACCACGAAGGGCTGAGCCGGGTGGGCCAATGCGGACAGGCGGCGAAGTGCGCGGCGCCAGGGAAGCCATTCCTCTTAGCCCACGCCGACCGCGAGCCACTATCTGGTATACTACCTTCACCGTAAGCGCGCCAGGATCGGTGCCGCGCGCTATTCCCCCACGCGGGCGTTCGATTGTGGAGCGCCCAGCGGCAGCCCAGAGAGCGACGAGGGATGAAACCGCAGCGTACAGCTACCGCGGCCACCACGGCTGACGATCACATACTTCGGGGACCCCTCACGGCGCGGGGCATCTCCGTCGTCCTGCCCGCGCGCAACGAAGAGTTGGTCATCGCGGAGACCGTAAGCCACTGTGTAGCGGTGCTTTCGATTGTCGCCCCAGACTATGAAGTGCTCGTGGTGGATGATGGCTCGACCGACCGCACCGGCGAGATTGCTGACGCGATGGCCGCGGCCAACCCCCACGTCCGGGTCATCCACAATCGCCCCAACCGCGGCTATGGCGGCGCGCTGACCGCGGGTTTCCAGGCCGCCAGCAAGCAATTGACCTTCTTTATGGATGCCGATGGCCAGTTCGATATTCGTGACATTACACAGCTCCTCATGCTGCGCGAACAAGGCTACCGCGCCGTGCTGGGCTACCGCGAGCACCGCAACGACCCCCTGATCCGCCTCATCAACGCCTGGGGCTGGACGACGCTCGTCTCGCTGCTCTATGGGCTGCGCGTCCGCGATGTGGATTGCGCCTTCAAGCTGTATGATACCTCGCTGGTGCGCGTCGCCGATGTCGTCGCGGAGGGCGCGATGGTCAATACGGAGATGCTCGTCAAGCTCTCGCGCCTGGGCATCAAGTTTATCCAGGTGCCCGTCCATCACTACCCGCGCGTGCATGGCTCCGCCAGCGGAGCCAATCTCAAGGTGATCGCGCGCGCCTTCCGTGAGTTGCTCCAGCTTCATACCAAACTGCACACCTGGAACGGAACGCTGCCGCCGGAGGAATGAGGGCGCGGGCTACGCACGCCCACAACGAGCCAGCGCACGGGCCAGCACGAACGCTTCCTCGCGCGTGGCGATCTGCCCCGCGATCTGGGCATCATGCACGCGCATCAGAATCTGGCCGATCAGCCGCCCTGGCGGAAGGCCCATCTCGCGCGTGAGGTCCGCGCCAGTGAGCAGCGCGGGGATTACCCACCGCTCGCGCTCGGTGAGGAAGCTCGCTAACATCATGCGTGCCCGCGCCGCCATGCCATCGAGGCGCTCGCGTTGCTCCGCCGCACCATGCGCCGCCAGTGCCGCCTGGCATGCCACCGCCGCGACCACCGTGTGGACCCCTTGATCAGCGCCAAGGGAGGTGCGAGAGAAGAAGCGCCGCCACTCCGCCGCGTCGGCGACGTCGGCGAGCAGCAGCCAGCGTGCCCATGGCCAGAGGTGGCTGACTGCCCGCGCGGTCGCACGTGGTCTGCCACCAGGCGTGAACGCGGGTGTGGGCCGCGCGTTGCGGTGCCTGTCCGCTGTGGCAGCACCTTGAAGGCCGTGGGCAAGGGTGCTGGCATCATGAGGTGCCAGCGCGTGCGCCAGCACTCCCCAGCGCAGGAGTGCGATGCGCCGCTCACCGCGCTCAAGCTGGTCCGCGTACCATGCGCGCAAGCTCGGCACAGAGGCAAAGCGCGCGGGGTCTGGCATGCCACGCTCGGCCTCGGCATGCAGCGGCGCCACCGCCGCCAGCGCCGCCAGCAGATGCTCCATCGCCCGCTCCGGGGGCAGCCCGGCCACCGTCTGGAGTCCAGGCAGCAGTGGCATGATGGCCTCCGCGTCGCGCAGGAGCGCCCACCCTTGATCCGCGCGCGGCAAGGTGAAGAGGAGGGTGATCTCTTCCCCCACGCGCTCAGGCGCGATCGTGTGGAGGTGGGGCGCCGCCTCGCGCGCCAAGCGCTGTGTCTCCTCGGTCGGCGCAAACGCCAGCGCCGCCGCGAGCCGCGCCGCACGCAGGAGGCGCGCGGGATCGTCGGCGAAGGCGCTCGCGCTGGCGGGGACGAGTCGGCGGGCACACAGGTCGGCATAACCGCCGAGTGGATCGAACAGCGATGCGGGCGGTGGCAGCGCCATCCCAGCCCATCGCCTCGTCCTTTGCCGTGTGTCGTCCTGGTCGCCCACCGCCATCAGCAGGGCCAGCTCGGCGCGCGCGGCGAGCGGCAGCACCAACGCATTGACCGTGAAATCCCGCCGCGCGAGGTCCACCGCGAGCGAATCTCCCTGGAGGGGGGTGAGGTCGAGCGAGGCGCCTTGGAGGTCAGCCAATACGACACGTACCGTCTCACGGCGCAGGGGCACGATGGCGCGACGCAGCGCCGGTGGCAGCGCCCGCCCCAGCGCCAGCGGATCGCCCGCGACTACGAGATCCACATCGGCGAGCGGCATGCCCAGGAGCGCATCTCGCAGGCAGCCACCGACGAGCCACACGCGCGCGCCGGTCGCCGCCGCGGCGTGGTCCACGGCATCGAG
>JADMIN010000322.1 GCA_015478575.1 Ktedonobacterales bacterium
GCCTAGAGGATGTCTTTGGCGTGGCATCGTCACCCTGACCCGCCGGCTGAGCGCCGGGGTCTAACGTTTTTTGTGTCATGTCTCTCCTACTTCTCCCATACAGGGGAAGCGCGGAGATGTGGCATTTGGAGTGGTTGGAATACGCTCTGAGTGCGCACTATTTGGAATAGGCCCAGGCTCTACACGCGGGCGCCGCGAAATAGTCTGTCTGCCGCGGTCACGCTCACCACGCCTGCGCGTGGGAGCAACGTCTACCGCGAGAGCCACGAGTATCGCACCGCTCGCCATCCGCGAGCCGGTATTCTCCCCCCAAACCCCATCACCACATCTCTCCGGCATTCCGCCCTCCGTGGCGGAAGCGCTCCCCTCCATGTGCTTATTCTTCCGTGCGCCGCGCCGTGGCGTCGCACATGTTGTGTCAAAGCGAGTCAGCCTTTCGCCGAGTGCCCTGAACATGATAGATGGTGTGCGTGTCGTTAGTAGCGTGCCATTTGGTAGCGTGTCGCGGCGTCGGCGCCCGCGGCCTGGGCGCTGGCGCTTCACCCTCCCCGCGCTGAGTGCCACTATGGCGCGTCCGCTGGTGCGCTCGGTTGCGTCGAGAGATAGGTGAGCTTGCGCCAGACCGTGCGGATGCGCTGGAGCGACGTCATGACACTGCTTACCGTCAGGATCGCCAGCGTCCAGATGAGCCACCCGCTCCCACCGAGCATCAGCCCGACGGAGAGCAGGACGACACGCTCGGGACGTGCCATCAGTCCGCTCTTCATCTCCAGCCCCAGGCCCTCAGCGCGCGCCCGGACGTAGCTCACCATAAGGGAGCCAAGCCCGGCGATGTAGGCCAAGGCAATGACCCACGTCCGCGCGGATGAGGCCGGCTGTGAGAGCGCGAACAGAATCAGGCCCAGCAGCACAATGCCCTCGGAGTAGCGATCCAGCGTCGAATCGAAGAACGCGCCAAAGACGGTCCTCTGATTCCGCACGCGCGCCAGGGCGCCATCGAACATATCGAAGACGCCGGCGAAGAGCACCATCGCCCCGCCGATACGCAGGTGGCCGGTGGCCAGAATCCACGCCGCCACGCCATTGAGCAGCAAACCGAGAACCGTGGCCATGTTTGGCGTCAGACCCAGTGCCGCGAGTGGCCGCACAAACATCTCCGCGATACGTCGCGCGCGTTGCTGAATGTCTGGCCCGAACATACCCGCTCCTCGTTCCGCGCTGGTTCTATTGTACCACTCTTCGGTGATGCATCAATAGAGAGCGATTTGCCCTGTGCAAAGGCCGCGACCCTGGCCCAATTAGCTTGCCCGACGTGCTCGCCTGAGACCTACCGACCCACTCACCCGACCCGCGACCTTGGCTCCTCGTGGAGCCAAGCGGCGACAACCGCATGGGTGGGAAGTTAGGGCGCCAGTTCTGGCAGCGTGACCGTTGGCGTCGGGCGTGGCGACCGCTGCCAGAGCGGTCGGCGCCTGATCATCAGATCCTCGTAATACGCCTCCACTAGCCCCCCCACACGCGCCCAACTGTAGTCCTCCGCCCGCGCGCGCGCCGCGCGCTCCAGTTCTGCCCGCTCAGCCCGGTTGCCCAGCAGGTGGCAGATCGCCCAGGCCAGTTGGTCATGGTCTTTGGGAGGCACCAGCAGCCCGTGTACCTGGTGCTGGATCACCGAGCGGTAGCCCGGAATATCCGAGGCGACGACCGCCCGCCCTGAGGCCATGGCCTCGAGCAGCACAATGCCCTGACTCTCGCCACCGGTACTCGGCGCGCAATAGACATCCGCCGTGGCGTAGAGCGCGGGGAGCTGCTCCGCTGGCACACGCCCCAAAAAGAGCACATCCTTCCAACCGGCCTGGGCCACGAACCGCTCGAAGCCCGCGCGCAGCGGCCCATCACTGCCGATGAGGAAGCGCGTGTTGGGGAAATGCTGGCGGATGATGGGGATGGCGCGCAAGAGGAACTTCAGCCCTTTGCGCTTCTCGATCCGTCCCAGATAGAGGATGTTGAGTTTGCCATCCATGTAGTGCGCGAGTGGCTCTACGCCGGGCCGGAAACGGTTCGTATCCACGCCATTGGGAATGACGCGATACTCCCCAGGGAAGAACCGCTGCACGAATTCCTTGGCTGGGGGCGAGACGGCGATCCGTCCATCCAACCGGCGGAAGTAGTGGCCCACCAACGCCCGCGCCGAGACATAGGCCCACTCCGGCGTTGAGGTCAGCCCGCGACGTGCCCAGGCATGGAAGGTGCCAACGTACGCGGCGTTCGAGACGCCGGCAAGATGCAGTATGGTCAGCGGCAGCGCTGAGGCCAGCGGCTCATGCAGGTGCAGCACGTCGAATTGCTCGCGCTTGAGCAGGCCGCGGATGCGCCCACGCCAATCGGGCGCAACGGCGACACGCGCCACGGAGCCGTTCACGCGCATCGGAGCCGCCCAGCCCATCTTATAGATCCCGTACTCGACCCGGCGCCCGCGCTGGCCCGTCGCCGGCGTGAGGATGCGCACGGTGTGGCCGCGCGAGCGCAACTCCGTCGCGAGATGCGCGATGTGATCCTGCACGCCGCCTGGATAGCTCCAGTCGTACGGCGAAACCAGTCCGATCTTCACGGCCATCCTTTCGGGCGTATCTGCCCTGCGCCTCGTATTAGACCACTTGCCGCTCGTGGCGCGCGGTGGCGATCCATCGGGAGCGTGCCACTGGTGTCCGCTCCGATGATGTGGCATCGTGGGTGGCGGCGCCACCGGCCGTCATGCGATGTGAGACGAACGACACGTACTCGCGCGCTTGCCAGTAGCGGCCCTGGGGAGAGGTGGTGCGCGCCAGCACCGCCGCGCGCAGTTCCTCCGCCGTGTGCCCCAAGAAGACCGTATGCGCGCAGCCCACCGCCGTCGGAGTGTGGGCATCGCTGCCACCCGTCTGTGCCCAATGATACGTGGTATGCGCAAGCCCCATCGCGATGCGCGAGGAACCGATACCCGCGAAGCTGCCGTTGAGCGTCTCGATGCCGTCGGGGTGTAGCTCCGGCTGCCGTAGCAGGCGGTTCATCACGGAGCGCTGCACACTGTGGCGGAAGACGCGATTGAAGGGGTGCGCCACGATTGCCAAGCCGCCCTGCGCATGGACCAACTCGATGCTGCGCTCGATACTCAGATCCGGTGGGATAGGCGCCCGCAGGAAGAGGGCCAGCATGTGGCCCTCGCGCGTGCTGATCTCCTCGCCGATGATCACCTCAAAGCGATAGCGCCCCGCCGCCAACTCGCGCGCGCGCAGTGCCCCTTCAATGGTGTCATGGTCGGTAATCGCCAGGACATCCAGTTGGGTATGTTCCTGCGCAAACGCCAAGACATCCTCAACCGAGCCGGTGCCGTCGCTGTGATGCGTGTGCGTGTGCAGGTCGGCCAAGCCATACTGACCAGAGAGCCTGTCAGATGGCGTGCGCGTGATGGCATGCGCGCGTGCGTGTCTGGGCATGGTGTGGTGCGATGGGTGAATAGTCATGAGATCCGGGTATCTTTCAGTCATTGGCTCGCCTTGTTCTGTTTCGTCTGGGAGCAGCGTGCCGGGCCGTGCCGCGCATGCCCCATCTTTCGCATTGTATGCCGCGCGCGCCGCGCTGTCACGGATGGCGCCCCTTTGGGGCAAGCGGCCAGCGGTCACGTCCCGCCGCGTCGCTCCTCCACATTGCCTCTCCACGTCCTCTCATTCCTCCCAGACCTTCGCCAGCGCGGAGACCCACTGTTCCGGGTGCGCGGTGATGCGGCGCTCCATCTCGCGAACATAGATCGCCATCGCATGGGCAATCGCCGTGCTGGAACGCGCCCGCGCTGGGGCGTGCGCGCCACCCGCGCCGACATTTACCCGCTCGCGCTCGTCGCTCTGTACCTCGTCGCTCTGTACCTCGTCGCTCTGTACCTCGTCGCTGGGTGTTTCGCTCAGGACGAGCGTCGTCAAGGCGCCATGTGACCAACCACCTGGATCGCGCCAGCAGAAGATGCCCAACGCTGGGGCGCCGGTGCGCAATGCCAATGAGACGGGCGCCGTTGGCAGCCGCGCTGGCTGGCCAAAGAACGGCACCTCGAGGCTCGATCCCGATACATAGCGGTCGGCGATGAACGCCGTCACCTCGTTTTGCTTGAGGGCATTCATGAGCTGGCGCAACGTATCGCGGCTATCCGCGGGAAAGAGATGCAGGTTGTGGTGCCCGCGTGTGCGGCAAAAG
>JADMIN010000323.1 GCA_015478575.1 Ktedonobacterales bacterium
TGCTTATACTGAATGGAGTGGGGCGTACCCTTTCTGACGCGCAGCGGTGCCGCTCTGGCGGAACTGAGAGATAAGGGAGCATGCTGGTGGCCGTGGGGGTGAGCGCGACGGAGCGGGTGCCTAGCGCCGACCTGCTGGAGGCGCGGGCGCGTCAACGGCTCGCGAGCGAATTGGAGCGACTGCCCCCCTGGGGCGTGCCAGCCTGGTGGGCGCGGCTGCGGGCGCGTGAAGAGACGGAAGCCCTCTCGCTCGGCACGCTGGCGCACCTGCTCGCCGCCGCGCATCAGCGCGAGGATGCCGCCGTTATGCGGGATCTCTTTACCCTGATGCTGGAGCGCACAGAATGGCTCAACCAGCGATGGGCCGTTGGCGTCGCCGCACGCACACCAGGGCTGGAAGGTGCCGCTGGCTACGCGGTGCGCGAGGATCTGCGCCAGGAATTGACACTCTATCTCTGGCGTCGCTTGGCGCTCTGCCCCTCGGAGCCGTGGCAGTTATTCTTTCACCGCGCGCTCGAATATGCGCAGCGGCATGTGGCCGCGGCCTACATGGAGCGTAACGCCTACTGGGTGCGTGGGAGTGTGCGGGCGCCTCGCCGGGTGCTGCCGCGGCTGCTCTCTCGTCTGGTGGAGGCGGGCCAGGGTGAGATGGGGGAGCGCATAGCTACTCCCGCCGCTCCAGATGCCTTCTCCGCCGCGGAACTAGCTGATCTGCGCCTGCATGTGGAGCGGCTGCCATCGCGGGAGCGTGCCGTGGTGGTGATGCGGTTCTGGCAGCAAGCGGATGAGCGCGAGATCGCGGCAGCCCTCGGCGTGACGACGCGCACGGTGCGCAACATCCTACGGCGAGCCTATCAGCGCTTGCGCACGGCCTATACCGGTGAGGAGACAAGCCTATGACGCGCGTGCCAGCAAACCGGAGACCGAGGCAGCGGGCGGCGGATGGCGTGGCCGAGCCATCCATTCCCTTGCTCGCCGTGCTCGAGGCCTTCGCTCAGGAGTATGCCTCAGCGCGTGCGTCTGGGGGGGAGCCTGGGCGTGAGCCACGACTCTCGGCCTACATCATGCGCTATCCGCGGTACGCCGCGGTACGCCGCGGCGCTGGCCGATGAGGCCGCACGCCTCTTCTCAGCGCCATCAGGCGCGACACCGTCAGGCGCGACACCGTCAGGCGCGACACCGTCAGGCGCGACACCGTTAGGCGCGACACCGTTAGGTGTCAGTGATCAGCGTGACCCACCAGCGCTCTCTCCGGGCACGCGAGCCGTTCTGGCGGCGATCTTCGCCGCGCCCAGCACACCGGTAGTATGGCAGCGCGAGACACCCAGAGTGCGCGTGGCCGAAGCCGTGGGTGGCTATCTTGCGGGTGAAGGTGGCCTATCACGCCTGGCGCGTGAGCGTGGCCTCTCGCTTGGAGAGCTTGCAAGCTGTGTGCATCTCACGGTAGAGGTGTTGCGCGGGTTGGATGCCACAGCGGTCTCGCTCGACCAACCGCACCCCACGCTCGTCGAGGATCTAGCGTGCGCGCTCGGTGTGCGCCGGAGCGCCGTCGTGGCCGCGCTCACTGGTGTATGATCGGCAATGTGATACACATAACAAATGTGACGTACAGAACATGGGGCAGGCGCCAGCAAGGCGCCGCCCCATGCCAGGCAGGTCCGTGGCCAGTTCGCCACGGCGGAGGATACGGACGCTCATGCCATCCTACGCGCGCGAGGTATCGGGCGTATCAGCGTCGCGGCGGCCATGCGCACGCTGCCCGCCGATGCGGCCAATGCGCGAGTAGTGCTCGACGCCGAGATTGCGCTTGGTGGCCTCGCCGCCCCGTCGCCCGATCTCGGTGTAGAATGTGGAGCCATGGCGGTCGCGAACGGTCGAGCCGCCCTTAGACCCAATCTTGCTGTAAAACTCGCGTCCATACTTTTCGCGGGCGGCGGTGCCTCCGCGCTTGGCGGCTTCAGTGCCTGGGCGAGGGCCAGGCTTGCGGCGCGTGGTGGCTTCGGTGGGAGCGACATGCGCTGCTTCCACTGGTCTGGGAGTCTGCTCTTGGGACACGTCGGGATTCCTTTACTGTGGTACGCCTTCGCTCGCTGCGCCCGCCGCGGTGGTGGCGGTTGGGCCACCAGAGGAGCAGGTGAACAGGAGCGGCCAGCGTTACGCCTCGGTCGCACCCCTAGCGGATGGCGCGACGGGGAGCCGTATACGCATAGCTGGTTCAGCATATGCCCGGCCTGGAGCGAATGGAAGACGCGAAACGCCGAATTAGTCGAAAGCGTACTGTTGCCGCTCATGGTGGTGAGCATGCGCGACGCCTCTGGGGCAGATTTCTCCTATAAAGAAGCTGGGTGAAGCCTGAGTGTGTTTCCTGTACAGGCAAGAGGTGTTGTGATGTCCACGCATGATCCTAGCCCTGACGGCGAGCACTGGTATGGTGCTCAGGAGGCGGCGCTGTACCTCGGCATTCACCGCAGCACGCTGCATCTCTCCGTGCATCGCCGCCTCCTTATTCCGGATATGGCGACGCCGGGCGGGCACTTCCGCTTCAAAGAGGAGACCTTGAAGCAGTTTCGTGTGCGCTTGGCACATGGCGCGGCGACCAGCGAGACAGCCATTCTGGCGCCCATACATGCGATCGCCCGTATCACCTCAGGCATCAGCGCGCGCGAGCCAGCCGAGGAGATCTGCCGGGCCGCCGCTGAGGGGATCCGCCATGCCCAGCCAGACATTGATGCGGTGCTGGTGGCGCTCCACGATCCCGGCGCGAGCGATCCCTACTCGCTGCGCTTGGTGGCCGAGGCGGGTCCCATACCCGCCCTCTGGCAAGAGCACCAGCGCCTGCGTGGGCAGGGAGTCGAGCTGGCGACCACGCACGCCATGCGGACGCTGGAGTGTGAGATTGTCGAGGATACGGAAGCGCGGCCTATCCGCTTCGGCTCCGCCCGCATCGCCCGCGCGGCCAAGTTGCGCTCATATGCCGTTCAGCCTCTACTCAACGGCACCCAGGTGCTCGGCGTGTTGATGCTGGCCAGCCGCACGCCCCACCGCTTTGTGCCAGGTGAACGTATATTCCTCGATGCCGTGGTGGATGAGCTAGCGCTGGCGCTTCGCATCGAGCAGTACCTGGCCCTCACGCGGCATCTGATTCTCTGCGCGATGGGATGGGGAAGCGATACGGAGCCAGCAAAGGGCCAACCTGAGAGCCGCTTGGGGGTGTTGCGCGATTTCTTCATCACCCACACCGGCGCCGAAGATGCCTGCGCCGTTGGCTTCGACGATGGCGGCTGTTTGGATACTCCGCATCCTCGCCTGCGGGCGCTGGCCGAGCGGGCGCTCGCCAGCGAGGGCTATCTGCGCGAGGAGTGGGAGCAGGATGCGATCGCCTTCACAGGCATGGCCGCGAGTGTCGCGCTGCGCGATGGCCATCTGGTGAGTGGAGGTGCCATCTGGCGCGGCAAGCGCCCGTCTTCGCAATCCGATCACTCGCTCTTGCTCGTCTTTGTCGGCGCCTGCGTGCTGGCCGCGGAATAGGGCGAAACGATAAGGTGAGCGCCGATATGCGCTCGCCACACGACTCCTCGCACCTGATGGGGAAGGCGGGACGTGCGATGGCTTCAGGGGATGGGAGACGCCCCATCGTGATCGTGGGCGCGGGCATTGGGGGCGTGAGCGCCGCCGAGACGCTGCGCCGCGAGGGCTACAGCGGTCGCGTCGTGCTCCTCGGGGCGGAGCGTGAACAGCCGTACGACCGGCCACCGCTCTCGAAAGGGTTTCTCACCGGCACCACGCCAGAGGAAAAGGTCTTGCTGCGGCCCGCGGCGTTCTATGACGAGCAACAGATCGAGCTGCGTCTGGGAAGTCGCGTGGTGGGCGTAGATATCGGAGGGCGCCATGTGTCGCTGGCCTCCGGCGAGACGCTGGCTTTCGATTCACTGCTCGTCGCCACAGGCGCCACACCGCGCCAACTGGAGGTTCCCGGCGCCACATTGCGCGGCGTCTACACGCTGCGCACGCTCGCTGATGCGCGCGCGCTCGCCCTTGAGATCGCTCGCGCTGGTCAGCGCGCTGGCCGCGTCGTGGTCATCGGCGGTGGCTTCATCGGCGCGGAAGTCGCGGCGCACTGTCGGGAGCGCGGGCTTGAGGTGACCATGATCGAGATGCTGCCTATGCCGCTGGCGCGCGCGCTTGGTGAGGAGGTCGGTGCGCTCTATGCCGCGC
>JADMIN010000324.1 GCA_015478575.1 Ktedonobacterales bacterium
CATCGGCGGTCATCGCGGCGGCCAGGTGATCGGCGCTCGCCATCTTCGCGCGCGGGTCGCGATACAACTCGCCGAACCAAGGATCACGCTCGACGAACGCGGCGCGCTGGGCAATAATTTCTGGCGGAAAGATATGGGTATGGAAATCAATAATCACGGGCGTCCCCTCACGGTGGGCGGAGCGCGGAGCTGGCTAGGCCGCTTCGTCGGTGAAGTATAGCATAGTCGTGATGCTGGGACGCCCTTGGGTGGATGGACCGACCAGTGGGCCGCAAGAAAAAGCATCTCCTCATCGCTCCGCACCGTCTCAGCCGTCATCTCATGAGACACACAGGCATGCGCTAGGCTGGGGGTGGACCTATGGTATACTGATGGCGACTGATACGAGTGGCGACTTCGTGAGGCGAGCGGCTTCTGTCCACACTGCCCGCGGGTGGTGGGGAGAGACGGCGTCGCGGCTCTCTGGGAAGACGATAGGTCAGGGCACTATGCCAGAAGGGACGTCCCGCGCGGCGCATGGCCTGCTGAGAATTGGTGTACAATAATTTCAGAAGGCTCACTCTCATCGCCACGTGGTTGGCGTCCTATCGCCTATTGTGGGGAACGCCCCTCACGATGTTCCTAATGATCTGGCATGGGCACTCCCCACGCCAACCGCCGAACTGGCCGCATCCTGGCCGCGAGAGGAGCCTAACTGTGGAGCCGCGCACGATCGCAACGAGCATGCTGCCGCACAGTGGAGGTGCCGACCAGCCCCCGTCCGCTGAACCGGTGCTAGCGGGGAAGGGCGGGAGCATTTCGAGGAAGCATTCGAAGCGATGATTATCCGGCTGGATGGGCCAACGGCGGAATCGCTCTTCCGCAAGGCTGGGCTGTAGGCGGCAGGGGATGAGTCATGCGCGGCGCTCCCATAGGCTCCGCAACTTATAGGGACGCGAGACCAAGTGCGCCAGGGTATCCGCGAATGCGCACAGAGACACGGCGGTGGCCTTCAGCGCGGACAGCGAAAGGGAATGCGGACGCAATGGAAGTCATCAAGGTGACGCCACGCGGCTATTGCTATGGGGTCGTTGACGCGATGGAGATCGCCCGACGAGCCGCTAAAGATCCCGCCACGCCACGCCCTCTCTATATTATCGGTCTGATTGTGCATAACCGTTTCGCAGTGGATGAACTCTCTCAACTTGGCATCACCACTCTGGATGGCCCCGGCCGCGCCACCATCCTCGAACAGGTAACCGAAGGCACGGTTATCTTCACCGCGCATGGCGTCTCACCCCTGGTCAAGCAGCGTGCCCGCATCCGTGGCCTCAACGTGATTGACGCCACCTGCCCTGATGTGACCAAGACGCACGATCTCGTCAATGACTTCGTTGCCCGCGGGTATGACGTGCTCTATATAGGCAAGAAGGGGCATCCTGAGCCGGAGGGCGTGCTGGGCGAGGCACCCGGCCACATCGCGCTCGTCGAGACCGAGCACGACCTCGATGCTCTGCCAGCGTTCATCCACACCGCGGAGCGGCTGCTGGTTACCACGCAGACGACGCTCAGCCAGTGGGACACTGCCCGGCTGATTCAGACCATCCGCGAGCGCTTTCCCCACGCCGAGGTGCAGAACGAGATCTGCCACGCGACCCAGGTGCGCCAAGAGGCCGTGGCACGCATGGCCGTCGGCGCGGACCTCACCATCGTGGTCGGCGACCCCCGCAGCAACAACACCAACCGGCTCGTGCAGGTGGCGGAGGAGTTGGCTGGCAGCCGCGCCATCCGCATTGAGACGGTCGCTGACCTGACGCCGGAGATGCTGGCCGGCAAGAGGCGTGTCGCCATCACCGCTGGAGCTTCCACGCCAAGCCAGATCACCCGTGAGGTCATCCGCTTCGTCGAGAGCCAGGGTGCGCGTGTGCGGGTGATGCCCGCGCCGGCTGAGGTGCCTCCGATGGCGCCGAATGAGGCACCTATCGCCACGACTGGTGACTCCACCTACCCCGATCTATCTTAAGCGAGCCTACTAGAGCGCTCGCATGTGTGCCCTATAGGCTGATGGAAGGAGGAAGCGTTTACCCACGCGACGCCGATAGCACCGACGCATCATCCGCGTATCACTGACGGTGCGGGGGCCTTTGGAGGATAGGAAGTGTCCGCGGAGCGACGGGCCACGGCGCGAATCCGTCTGTGCTGGAGTTGTAGCTCCGGTTGGGGGGAAGACCGCGCCGTTGCCGTTACATTCGCGCAAGCACTTCGGAGGGTACCGTGAGTATGAAGATCCTGAGCGCGATCCTGGCAGACGAACCGCTGGATAGCTTGCAATCGCTCGCTGAGTGGTGGGGCGCCAAACCGCCTCAGCAGCCGAGTGTGGAAGCACGTCAGCAGCTTGAGCGCGCGATGCGCGACCCCATCGCGTCGCGCTTTATCTGGGAGCGGCTCACCAGGGATGAGCGGCAGGTCCTTTTCGCGGTGGTTGGTCCTTCAGTGCGCAACTGGTGCGCCGTTGAGGCGCTGGCCGAGCGCGCGAAGCTTGCGCCGGAGGCGGCGGCGGCCGCACTGGAGCGGCTGGTTGAGCGGCGGCTGATCTTTACTGAGCTGGCAGAGACGCAGGGCATGGAGCTGCTGGGCCAGCGGGTGACATTTTATGGCCATACGACGCCGCGCAACATGCAGGCGCAGATCGAGACCAAGCGCATTGCCTATGTGCCCACCGAATTGGTCACAGGCCTTTATACTACAGGCCGCGAACTCTTCATTGCCCACGCCGACCGCTCCGATAAGACCTTGGATGAGTTGCTGGTCCCGTACCGCCAGGGCGATCTGGTCCAGATCGCTTGCCGCTTTGGCCTGAGTGTGCAAGCCTACTACTCGCGCAACGAGGTGCGCGCGGCGATGGCGCAGAACCTGATCCAGGCGGAAGCTGTGCGCTATGCGCTGGCGCGCGTTGAGCCGCGCGCGCGTGACCTCTATGAGTGGCTGCGCGCGCGTAATGGTCGCGCGTCGTTAGCGGATGCGCGCGCGTGGCTTGGGGTGTCGGAGGCGGCGCTTTCCGCGCTGATCCATACGTTGGAGGAGTATGCGCTGGCTTTTGATAGCTTTAGCCAGGGGCAGCGCATCCTCTTCATTCCGCTTGAGACGCTGGCGAACGTGCGCCGCGCCGAAGATCGTCCCCAGGCGAGCGTTGGACTGCGCGAATATGCGGCGCCACGGGCCATTCGGCCGGCTGATACGCTGTTTCTGTGGGATCTCGCCGTGCTGGTCGCCGCCGCATATCAGCAAGATATCGAGCTGACTCGCTCAGGCTCGTTGCCCAAGCGCACGGCGCAACGACTCATGCCGTTCCTAGTCGGGGAGCGGGCGCGGCGACGCGAGGACGAAGCGCTTGGCTATGTCGAGCTGCTCAAGCAGGAGGCGAGCGAGTTGGGGTTGGTCACCGCACCGCCTTCCACCGCGAAACAGCGTGCCCACCTGGCACCCGGCGCCAAGCTCGATTCTTGGGCACGGCATGACCAGGTGATGCAGACGCGGCGGCTTACCCGCCGCTGGCCGACCGATCGCTGGTGGAACGATCTGCCGGGGGCGAATTACCGCGAGTGGCACACGTTCTACCTGGAGATGCCCATCGCGCGCGATGCGGTAAAGCAGCTCTTGTCTCGCTGCGAGCCAGGTGTCTGGTACTCCGTGGCCTCGCTGCTGGCAACGATTCAGGGTGACGATCCCTACACCCTGCGTCCGTCGCAGCGCTACGCGGGAGAGTCAGGCTTCAGGGTAGCTGAAGATCTGCGCGCGCAGTGGCGATACACCGATGGCGAGATAATCATCGGCATGCTGCGCTCGACGCTCTGTGAGCTAGGACTGGTCGCGCTTGGCTATGACCGCGAAGCGGTACCGAGCGTGGGCGAAAATGTGAATCCCGATGCCTTCATGCTGACCGAGTTTGGCGCCGAGGTGCTCACGTGCGAGTTGAGCGCGAGCCACCAGCCATCGGCGCGGGCGCTGGTCGTGCAGCCCAACTTCCAAGTGCTGTTGATGGAGCCACATATGCCAGCGCTCTACTGGCTCGTGCGCTTTGCCGCACTGGAACGCCTGGGCCGCGTCAGTCGCTTCACCCTGACACGCGAGGCGCTGCGGCGTGGACTGGAGCGCGGTGGCACGATTGAAGAGGTGATCGCCTTCCTGGAGACGCACAGCCAGAAGGCGCTGCCGCAGAATGTGCTCTATACAC
>JADMIN010000325.1 GCA_015478575.1 Ktedonobacterales bacterium
CCACATGCCCGGCGGATGTGCTGATCGAGGTGACGACGCTCGATCCCGCCACCGGCCAGCCCGCGCTCGATGCCATTCGCTCCGCGCTCACCGCCGGCAAGCATGTCGTGACGGCCAACAAAGGCCCCATCGCTCACGGCTACCGCGAGCTGCGCGCCTTGGCGGACATGCGGGGCGTGGCCCTGCGCTTTGAATCCACCGTGATGGATGGTACGCCCATCTTCAGCATGGTCGAGGCCTCGCTGCCCGCGACCACGATTGACGCCTTCCGTGGGCTGCTCAACAGCACCAGCAACTATGTGCTCGGACGCATGGCCCAAGGCGAGACGCTGGAAGGGGCCGTGGCCAGCGCCCAGCGCATCGGCATCGCGGAGGCCGATCCCAGCAACGACCTAGAGGGCTGGGATGCCGCGGTGAAAGCGACCGTGCTGGCGAATGTCCTGATGGGCGCCGATCTGCGCCCCCAAGAGGTCACGCGCGAGGGGCTGGGCGCGGAGGCCATACGCCAGGCGCATCGGGCGCTCTTGCCCGGCCAGACGCTCAAGCAGGTCGTCGAGGCGCGCCGCGAGGGCGGGGACGTGGTCGCGCGCGTAGCGCTGGCCGCGCTGCCACCTAGCGACCTCTTCGCGCACCTCTCCGGCATGGAGGCGGCACTGCGCCTCACCACCGACACGCTCGGCGAGTTGACGCTGGTGGAAGGCGATGGCGGCCCCGGCCAGACCGCCCTCGGTGTGCTGGCCGATATCGTGGCGGTGGCGCGCGCCCAACGGGCACGGCAGGGCTAACCCCTCCCGGCTCGCGGACGCGCCCATCCCCTCCGTAGGCCAAATGCCTGGCTCAGACGCGCCCAACTGGGACACCCAACGGGGTCGCCCCATCACCACATTGCCCGCGTCTCGTGACGCGGAAGCCCGCCTTGTCGGGCCACCAGAGGAGCTGCGCGATGCGGATACCTTACTCATGGCTAAAAGACTATGTGGACGTCGAGCTGGAGCCGGCGGCCCTGGCCGAGCGGCTGACGATGGCCGGCCTAGAAGTGGACCGGGTAGAGTATCCGTGGCCAGGCATCGTCACCGCTGAGATCATCTGGCAGGAGCGCATCCCAGGCTCAGATCACCTGTGGGCGACACGTGTCAGCGTCGGCCCTGGCACGGAGGAGTTGAGTGTCGTCTGCGGCGCCCCCAATATTCAGCCACACGACAAGGTGCCGCTCGCGCGCGTGGGGGCGAAGGTTGGTGACATGACCATCGGCGAGAAGAGGGCGATGGGTGTTCTCTCGCAAGGCATGCTCTGCTCGCCGCACGAGCTAGGGCTGAGCGACGACCACTCTGGCATCTACATCCTGCCGCCGGAGACGCCCCTGGGCGTGCCGTTGGGCCAGTTACTCGGCGGTGCCGTGTTGGACCTGGATATCAAGGCCCATCGCGGCGACCTCTTCTGTCTAGTCGGCATCGCGCGCGAGGTCTCCGCCTTCACCGACAAGCCGCTGCGCCAGCCGGAGGTTGCCGTGCGAGAGAAGGGCACGGCGGTGGGCAAGCTGATGCGGCTGGATGTTCGTGACACGGACCTCTGCCCGCGCTATACCGCCCGTGTGGTTCAGGGCATCACGATCGGCCCCTCGCCGCGCTGGATGGCCGACCGGCTCTTGGCGGCGGGCATGCGCCCCATCAATAATGTGGTGGACGTGACCAACTATGTCATGCTGGAGTTGGGCCAGCCGTTGCACGCCTTCGACTACGATAAGGTGACGGACCACACCATCATCGTGCGCCGCGCCGTGCCAGGCGAGCGCATCACCACCCTCGATGGCGTCGAGCGCGCGCTGACCAGCGAGATGCTGCTCATCACCGATCCCGCCGGGCCAATGGTCATCGCGGGCATCTTCGGTGGATCGCGCGTTGAGGTCTCGGACGAGACGACCAGCCTCCTGTTGGAGGCGGCGCACTTCGCTCCCACCAACATCCGCCGCACCGCACAGGCGCTGGGCCTGCGCACGGAATCGTCCGGACGCTTCGAGAAAAACCCCGATATCGCGCTGACCGCCCCGGCCCTCGACCGCGCGGCACGGCTCATCACGGAGCTTGCTGGCGGCACCATAGCCCCTGGCTGGGTGGATGTCTATCCCACGCCCGTGACCCCACGCCAACTGACGTTCCACCTGAGCCAGGTAGAGTGGCTCACGGGCATGCGGGTCACGCCATCCGAGGCCACCGCAGTGCTGCGAGGGCTAGGCTTCGGCGTGGAGGAAGCACCGTCCGATGGCTCCGCTGTCGTGTTACGGCTTACCATCCCCACCTGGCGCGGCGATGTGGAGGAGAGCGCCGATGTCGTCGAGGAGATCACGCGCATCCTCGGCTTCGACCGTATCCCCAGCACGCTGCCAGTGGGGGCACTGCCCACGCCCAACCACGATCCGTGGTATGAGCGCGAGGATGCCGTGCGCGAGCTGCTGCTGGGCGCGGGGTTGACCGAGGTCATCACCTATCCCCTTACCAGTCGCCCAGCGATGGCGCGGCTGCTGCGCGGGGCGATGCCTGGCGAGGAACTGCAGCTGACCGCGCCCGCCGCCGTGGCGGAACTGACCGCGCCCGCCGATGGCACGCACACCGCGAGCCATGGCCGCGCCCAGGATCGCCGCCAGATCGAGGCCGTGGCGGAACGCCTGCCAGCCATCATACTACGCAATCCAGGGAGCAGTGAGATGGATGCCCTGCGCCTGACGCTGATGTCTGGGCTGCTAAGCGTCGTGCGCGAGAACAGCAAGCACGAGGATGCGGGCCTCTGGTTCTTCGAACTGGGCCGACGCTACTTGCCGACGCCGGGCCTGAGCGCGGGCGCGGAGCTGGCACACGAACGGCGCACCCTAGGGGTCGCGTTGACTGGCCCACGGGCACGCGACTGGCTGGGCGACGCGCGGGACGCCGACTTCTTCGACCTGAAGGGCGCCGCCCAGACTCTGCTCAGCGCGCTGAAGGCATCCGCGTACCGCTTCGTTCCCGCGACGCATCCGACATTCCATCCAGGGCGCTGCGCTCTGCTGGAGGTCCGGCCAGTGGCGGAGGAACGGGAGGCTGCTCAGGCGACGACCTCATCCACGGCAGCGCTAGCCGAGGCGAGGGAGCAGACCGGGTGGGTGCCCGTCGGCATACTGGGCGAGGTGCATCCAGAGGTTGCCGCGCGCTTTGACCTGCCCGGCCGCACCTATCTCATGGAGCTGGATCTCGAGCGGCTCTTCCTGGGTGTGCCAGATCGCGTGCGCTACCAGCCGATCGCGCGCTTCCCCGCGGCCCAGCGCGATCTCGCTGTGGTCGTGGATCGACAGGCGCCCGCGGGGGAGATCGCGGCGGCCATCTGGGCGGGCGGGGGCGCGCTGGTGCGGAGCGTCCAGCTCTTCGATGTCTACACCGGTGAGGGCATTCCTCCCGACAAGAAGAGTCTAGCCTACGCCCTCATCTACCAATCGCCGGAGCGCACGCTGACCGAGGCCGAGATCGAGGCGGCGCACGCCGCGGTGGTCAAGGCGCTCGCCGAGCGCTTCGGTGCCACGCCGCGCGCCTAATAAAGGTAAGCGGCCAAAGCCACGGGAGCGGCGCTCTCACGCCAGGCCTAGGCAACCGTATCTCAATCAAGCGCGAGCGGATGCGATGCGCCCCTATCCGCTCGCGATCTGAAGCGCGAACATGGGTACGCGCTCTGCTATACACCCTGGAGCATACACCCTGGAGCATACACGGTATGGCACCCCCATTCTACTAAGGAGCGAACGGCGCTATGGATGAGAACTGGGAAGCGGCGCGCGAGCGAGAGTGGCACACGCACCTGCGTCTGCGCAACAAGCGCGTGGTCACGATTGGTGGAGGCACCGGTCCCTTCGCCGTGCTCTCACGGCTCAAACACTATCCCTGCTCGATCACCGCCATCGTCACGATGGCCGATAGCGGCGGCTCCTCGCGTCGCCTCACCGACGAGTTCGGCCAGTTGCCCTTCGGCGATCTGCGCCAGGCCCTCGTCGCCCTCTCGCGCAAAGGCGCCCTCTGGCGCGATGTCTTTACCTTTCGCTTCCGCCAGGGAGAGGGTGAGCGCACCACCTATGCCAAAGCCGACAGCCCCAGCGAATCCGGTGCGCGGCGCCTCGCGCGGCAGATGGCCGAGCAGGCGGGAGTGGGAGGGCACAGCCTGGGGAACCTGATCATCTCGGCCTTGCAGG
>JADMIN010000326.1 GCA_015478575.1 Ktedonobacterales bacterium
GGTCGTCTATCTGCTGGGGCGTCAGCGCCAAGTGGATCTGCGCCGGACTGGCTCATACAACGTCGGCGCCACCAACCTGCTGGCGGGCGGTGCGCCTCTTCGTAGTCTCCTCGGCTGGAGCTTTGATGCCTCGAAGGGGGCACTGCCCATCGCGGTCTGCCGCCGCTTGGGGATGGGCGAGGAGGTCGCGCGGTTCGCGGGCGTCTGTGGCGTGGCGGGGCAGTGCTGGCCGGTCTTCTTGCGCTTCCATGGTGGCCGTGGCATAAGCGCCTTCGTAGGTGCGTCGGCGCTCATGACGGATCGTCTCGGATGGGCGGCCACCCTCGCCCCACTGGCGGGTGGTGCCCTTTGGCGGGTAGCTGGCATCCGCACGCGCGCTGGGGCGCCGAGTGCGAGGATGCGCGGCAAGTCAGTGCCGTTGGGGTGCTTTGGGGGAGTGGCGGCGTTTCCGCTCATCGGCGCCGCGCGACCGCCACGCGGCGCTCGCGCGCACGGTCGTGGCACGTGGCTTGCGCCTGCGTTGGTATCCGCGCTCCTCCTGATTCGTCGGCTGACCGCGCCCCTGCCTGATGACGCGCGGTGGGGTCCCGCCGTCCGACGCCAGGCAGTCCTGTACCGACTGTTGTACGACCGGAATACGAGCCGCTAATGCGCATACCGAGGATCCTGACCACACCGACGCCACAAGCGTCTCCCCGTATCCTGCTGCTGGCGTTGCTGCCCATTGGCGATACGCTCTTTCTCACGCCGACACTCCGTGCGCTCCGCGCGCGCTATCCGACCGCTCGCCTAGTCGCGCTGGCTCATGCCAGTGCGGCGCCCCTCCTCACCTGTGTGCCAGAGGTAGACGAGGTGGTGGTGTTGCCATTTCGCGCGGATTGGGCTGGCCCAGCGCGGCTGGCATCCACGTTAGCTGATCTGCGGGCGCGGCGGTTCGATGTCGCGGTGAATTTCACCACGCCCGCTTACAAGTGGATTAGCCTACTGTGTGGCATTCCGGTACGGACCTATATGAAGTTTGATACCGGGTGGTGGTTCTTGCCAGGCGAGCACCGACACTGGCGTTCCACCCACGCGACGAAGCACTATTATGACTGTGCGCGCGAGTTGGATTTGCCACCATGGAGTGAGGTCAGCCATGTGCCCCGTATCGCGTTACCCCCCGCATCACAGGCGGCGGCGCGCGCCTTCCTACGCACGCATGCGCCGCGGTCGGGCACGCGACCGCTGGTGGCGCTACATCCAGGCGGCGCGGGGCTTGGCGGCCTGAAGCGCTGGCCAGAGGAGCGCTTCGCGCGTGTGGCGGAGGCCTTGCGCGTGCGATGGGGGGCGCGCATCATCCTGCTGGGTGGGTCGGAAGATGTGCCGCTCGCGCGGCGCATCGCGGACCGCATGGGTGCGCCGCCGGTGATAGCCGCGGGCGCTCTGCCGCTGTTGGGGAGTGTGGCGCTGATCGGGGCCTGTGACCTCTTCATCGGCAATGATTCCAGCCCGCTGCATCTGGCCGCGGCCACTGGGACGCCGTTTGTGGGTATCTATGGCCCCACGAGCCTAGGGAACTTCCGCCCCATCCCCATTCGTCCGCACCAGGGGCGGTTTGCCCTGCCCGCCTGGCCATGCTTCTCTCCGCGGTATTTCGTGGGCGGTGGCCCCTGCTTGAGCGGGCCGTGCTGTGAGGGGACGTGTGCCGCGCTGGAGACGATCTCGGTCGCCCATGTCGTCGAGCAGGCCAATACGCTGCTGGCGCGACACTTCACTCCCGCGGCGCGGGAAGCCCTCCCCCATGAAGCACCGCCGTATGTCTCACCTACCCCTACCGCGAACCTCGTCTAGCTACCTGGGCCGTTGCTCCGCTCTCTGTTGCTCCGCGCGCGCTCTCTCTCTCTCTTGGGTGGCCGCTTCCGCGGGCCAGACCGGGTGGAAGGCATACCACTGGTCTGGGTACTGGCGAATGATCCGCTCGAAGCCGCTGGCGACCGCGGCGGTCAGCCGGGCCACCTCATCCTCTGCTGAACGGCTGGTATCTGGCCGCAAGGGCGGATCCGTCTTGATGAGATAGGTCGAATCGGGCAGGCGCACGCTCGTAATCACGAGAATGGGTGCGCCGGTATGCTGCGAGAGGCGTGCGGGACCCATCGGGAAGGGCGCGGGGTGGCCGAAGAAAGGCACGTCCATCGTCTGCACGCCCGCATTCGCCAGATCACTGAGCATCACCACACACTCGTTACGCTGGAGCGCCCGAAAGAGCAGGCGCAAGCCACGGTCGCGGGGGACAAGGGTGACGCCTCGCTCCACGCGCGAGCCAGCTACGAGTTCGGTCGCCCAGTTGCTCTCCGTCACTACGGAGAGCTTCAGCCCGCGGGCCTGGGCAAACGCCGCGCCGACATCCCAACTGCCCACATGCGGCAGGGCGAGAATCACGCCGCGGCCTTCGCTCATCGCGTCGTTGAAGTCCGTCTCGCCAGCGCTCGTGCCCCATCGCAGTATATCGGCGGGCGCCATCGTGCGCACCGTCAGAAAGTCTATCGCCATGCGCCCGAAGTTCTGGACACCGCGGCGCGCCAGCACCTTGACTCGTGGATCATGTGTGGGTAGGTTGAGCATGGTGGCGAAGTTGCGCTCGATGATGGTCTGGCGTGGCCAGAGGGCCGCGAGCGGGAGCGTCAGGGCATCCGCTGGAATGTAGCGTGCGCGTTGCGGCAGGCGGCGCAGCCCGTGGCTAGTCAGATCCATGAGCGCGGCGGCGCCCCGCAGGGAAGCCGCGCGCAGACGTGATCGGAGCCGCTCGCGTCGCGCGAGCGCCAAGCGGGCGGCATCCGCTGGGTGAACGACGGTCATGGACAGTCTCCCTTTCCCCCTCAATAGCTCTTCTCGTGCGTAGGGGTATGCTCGTGTGGCGCGCGGCCTCATCACGTCGCCCCAGCGGGCATCTGGGAGGGCGATTGCTCGTGCTCTCCTCCCAACTCTTCTCCCAGTGCCTCGTTCGCCGCATCGCGCTCAGGTTGCCCCTGTGATGGACGCCTCCCACGCTTGTTGCCCTTGGGCCGCTCTTCGAGCGCCTTGCGCAGTTCGTCACGGAAGATGACCATGCCGAGCAGTGCGATGACCAGCGCTGAGGCGAGCGATAGAAAGCGGTTGATGAGCATGATGCCGACAGCGCCCGTCTTAGAAACACCGATGGCCAGGAGGGCGCCCGTGCCACTGATCTCGACGACGCCGAAATCAATTGGGATGGGGAGAATCAGCCCGACGGCCAGACTAAAGAAATAGACGGCGAGTGCGCCGACGTAGGAGATGCCGCTGATGCCCAGCCCGCGCGCGACGAGCCAGAGTCCCGTACCAGCGATGACCAGATAGATGGCGCTCAGCGCGGACTCGATGAGCAAGATGCGCGGATGAGCCAGGTCGTGGGCGCCATCGCGGAACTGATTGAACTCGTCGAGAACCGTGCGGAAGGTCTTGCGGCTGGTGATCCAGCGCGGCGGATTGGTTGGGTCGTGGACTTTCGAGAAGATGAAGCAGACGAGCATAAAGCCGCCAACGCCCAACAGAATGACGGGGCGCACCCAGGCCCAGCCCCCCACGCCGATGAGAACGCAGCCGAGCAGCGAAACCCCGACCTCGGTGATGATGACGATCGTCGAGGCCGCGGACGTGCGCCCAAAGTCGGTGCCGCGTGAGCGCTCCAGAATGTAGTTCTGGAAGTAGTTGCCAATGGGGAGGCTCTTCGTCATCTCGCCCATGAGAAAAGCGAAGACCTGTGCGCGCAGGGGCGCCCGTACATTGGGCGCCCGCAGCAAATAATGCCATTGGACGCCACGAACCACCGTATACGCGATCATCGCGAGGAAGAACCAGATGAGGTAGAGCCGGTTGAATCCGGCCATCAGCGCGATGACCTTCCCGACGTTACCAAAGGCGAGCAGGGCGGCGATCACCCCGATGGTGAGGATGGCCGGTATGAGCACTTTCGGACCGAGCAACTTCTTCACCGTCTTGGCCATCCATTTCTTCGCGTATCAGGACACGATGGAGTTGATGCCGAGGCAATTTTCGCAAGAACAACGCCATGAGGCCCATCTCACGCCCGGCCAGTTGGCGTGTGGTTGATGACGTGTGGTTGGGAGCTATGCCTCCTGAGATCTCTCCCACTATGCTATCGCATGCGAAGGTGGGCCACTCCGTGGTACGGTAGCATAG
>JADMIN010000327.1 GCA_015478575.1 Ktedonobacterales bacterium
CTCTATGGATATGACGTGGCTCACCAGCGAGATCGCCACGCCGCAACAGCTCCTCAAATATGAGGCGGCCTCCGATGCGGTCTTTACCTTCCAGAACGCGCCGATCATTGCGCTGATGCATTATGACTATTCGAAGCTGCCCGGCGCGCTGGTCGTCGAATTGCTCAAGCTGCACCCCATCGCCGTCGTTGGCAAGTTCATCAAGCGCAACCCCTACTACCTGAACTCCGAGCAATATCTCTTGAAGATCCTCCGTGTCAACCGCGACAAAAAAAGCGTGATGGCGGTCTAGGGCGGAATGAACGCATGCGTGGGGCATAGCCCCCGCATGCGTGGGACCGCCAGTGAGAGCGCCGCGGCGATCCCGTCGAACGGATGAGTGCGCCCCGCCGTCAGACACGGCGAGTAGTGGTGGGTGTGGCTGTGGTCAAGTCGCGGATCGTGCGTGCCTTCTCTGCGGGTGGGGTCGCCTTCCGAGGTGTACCAACCCTCTCCGCTGCCAATGCCGCTGATGCTACACGCGCTTCCAGTGAGATTGCCGCCGCCGTGGAGATCGTGCTCGTGGGCTTTTTGCGTGAGGGCATCTGGGTGTTGCCTAAGGGGACCCCCAACAGTGGCGAGACGCCTGAACAGACGGCACTCCGTGAGGTGCGCGAAGAGACGGGCATCGAGGTGCGGATCATTGGTGATCTGGGCAATATCGAGTACTGGTTCGCGCGCAAGGGCGTGCGCTTCCACAAGGAAGTGCGCCATTTCCTGATGGTGGCGAATGGGGGCGACGTCGCGCAGCATGATCGCGAGTATGATGAGGCGCGCTGGTTCCCTCTCGCGGAGGCCCTCCGCACGCTCACGCACGAGAACGAGGCGCAAGTCGTGCGGCGCGCGGAGCCAATGATTGCCCGGTGGCTCACGCATGGAGAGGCGAACGGCACACCGAAGTAGCAAGGCAAGGATAGCGCGCACCCACGAGAGCGCCAGTGCGCGCCCAGAGACGCCCTGATCCAAAGACGCCCTGATATCAAGGCGGATGGCGGCGGATTAGCGACTCGACGCGAGCGCGACATCCCCGACGAGCAACTGGATCTCGCGCAGCCGCCGCTCGGCCTGCTCCACATTCTCCAGCGCTTGGGCCAGGATGCGCTCCTCCAGCGTCGGGAAGGTCTCCTCAATGTCAGGATCGAGCTGATTGCCAAGCAGCTCAAGTGCGCGCAGGATGCGTGCGTCCGTCAAGCCGGGGATCATTTGGTTACCTCATGCCGCTCAACATCGCCAGCGATGTGGGTGCTCTTGAGAGCCGGAGCCTACGTGCCCCGCTCGCCTCGGTTCCCGCTACGCCTCGGTCAACGTGCTCACATGTGCGCGAGCGGCCTCATGCGCCTCACCTGGCGCGCTCGTGCCCCTGCGTTCAGGCATGCGTGGCGCAAGATATATGCCGGGATGATGTCCCGCATGGTCCGAACGTGCGCCTCGTGCCACAGGAGATTGTAGCGCCCGGCTACGTGGCTGTCTACCCCTAAAGTGCGACTTTTGGGGCGGATATATGTCCCGCATACCTATGTCCCGCATACCTATGTCCCGCATGCCACGGCGGCCAGGGCGATAAAGCCTTTCGGCGCGAGCCGTTCGGAGCGAGGTCGCGCAAGCTGTCACGCCCTGAACGTCGCCGCCTCTCTTGATGCGCGTTGGTGCGGGGATGACGCGGATGGGCTATTCCACCGCCTCAAACACAATCTCCTGGGCGCCCTCCCAGAGCACCTTGCGTCCCATTTCGCGCAACCGTTCGCTCCCCTCGACGACGGTGAGAAAGTGATTGCCGGCAAGTTGGCCGAGCTTGCTGGCGAAGCGGCTGGCGCCGTAGGGAAAGAGGATCTCGGTCTCGCTATAGCCACCAGGGTAGAAGAGGATCTCGCCCGGCGCGGGATAGCTGGTGGCGTTCTCGAAGCCGACCGCCAACGTGAAGTCGCCGAGGGGGATCCAGCAGGCCTCGCCGCTCCAGCGGGCGTGGATGATCCGCTGGCGATAGGGCAGCAGCTTGCTAAAGGCGGCGCAGGTCCGCGGGGCGTCGGCCTCCTCTAGGCGCGCGATGTAGGTGTAGGGGCCGGCGGTGATGCGCAAGGTGGTCATGCTGGTGGCTCTCTTCTCTTCTTTGGCGATGGCACGTCTGGCCATCTTGGCAGCAGGGGCGGGCGGGCGACGCGCGTTACAGCCGACCGAGCACACCCGCCAACCCCTTACGAAAGCGTTTGCTCCGCAGTTGCTTCCAGCGCGGCGCGAAGTCAGCCTGGAGCTGATCCCGCTCGGCGGCAAGCTCAGCGGCATAGCGCGCGAGACCGTGTTGGTCTGGAGAGAGGGCGCCGAGCGCTACGACCCGCTCGTGCAGGATGACGGCATCATGCAGACGGCCAAGATGGTCCTGCGCTTGGAGCAATACCTTGAGGAGGGGCTTCGCGCGTTTGCCCAATGCGGGTTGAAAGAACTCCATCGCATAGCGGGTTTGCTTGCAAGCGATGCGCAGACGATGGAGCAGAGGCAGCGAGGCTCCGGGCATTACGCTCTCGTAGGTGAGCACCGCCTCATAGCGCTGCCAGATGGCGCTGCCAGCCACGTGGCGGACCAGAATCACTGGTTGATCGAGAGGAACTTCGACAGGGGTCTGGACGAAGGTCTCCAACTGGCCAAGGATGTGGGCGACCTTGGCGCTCTCGAGATGCTTTCGCAGCCGCGCGTGGGCCGCCTTCCGTTGATCCATCAACTGCTGGCGCAGGGGTGAGAGGTCAGCGATCAGTTCTGGCTCCGCCTCCTCATATGCGTGGACGCGCCCAAGGAGCACATCGAGATCGCGCACGTCCCCAAGCATGCGGGCGACATCTTTCAGCCCGCGCCTGAATTGACGGAGGCGCGGCTTGGGAAAGACGGTGGTGTCTTGGAGCAAGCTGAGTACTGTACGTAAGCGTCGCGTCGCCACGCGCATCTTATGGATGGCCTCGGGATCGGTACCGGTGCGGGCAACCGGCTCGACCGTGTGGAGGTCGGTCACGTACCGCTGGAGGACCTCGCGGCTGGCCTCTTCCAAGGGGCGGTGGCACTCCTCTTTGCGTGTGCGTTCCCGTAGGAGGGCTAAGCCACGTTCGAGCTTGCCGCGCGGTTCGGGGCGGAGAGGTAATTGGTCGGTGAGCGCCTGCGTAAGCGCGGTAAGATCCTCGCGCGTCCCGGCCTCTTTCAACTCGATCTCAAGCTCGCGCACAGGTGTCGCCCTGCCACTGGCGCGGATGATGCCCTCATCGAGGGCGAGTTCGGCGATGGTGCCGGACTGTCGCAGGATGCGCCAGGTGCGGCGACGCATATCCATCTCCACTAGGGGCGCCAGCGTCGCCTTGCCAACGATGGGCGCGATCCCGCGGGCGATCTCCGGCGACCACTGGCGGTAGTCCTGGGGGAGGGCGCCGGTGAACGTGGCTTCGATTTCCTCGCGTTCGTGTCTCGCGCCGGAGCCGAGATTGGGTCCTTTGTAGGTCACTATGATGTGTCCAGGGAGATGCCGCAGGCGCAGCTCATGGTGCTGAGTGGTCAAAGCGCGAGTGGGCGTATCGAGGACCTCGTCATGGTGTTGCTCCTCACCAGATGGGCGCAACTGGTAGGGGCCGAGGTCGAGCCGTTCTAGCATCGCCGGATCCAAGGGTCCAACGACCGCATACTTGGCTTCGATTTCCATTGCTGCCTCCTTTGCTCCCCCTGGGGATCCGTCCATCCAGCTCAACCGTGCTCTTTCTCTCGCATGATGCGGTCTTTCGCGATGCCACGCGGGGCCACCGCTCCGCTCACCGCGCCGCGCCGCCTGTACTGTACAACCGCTCATGCCGAGGGACAAGAGCCGGTGCGCAGCCAGCAATGAAACGCAAATCAAGGAGGCGTGACGCGAGCGGTCAGCGCCGCGAGCACGCGCTCTGGTGTCATCGGTTGCTGCGTCAGCCAGGCGCCGGTGGCGTCGTGGATGGCGGCGGCGACAGCGGGCGCGAAGGGGACGAGGGCCATCTCGGCCACGCCGCGCGCGCCATAGGGTCCGTTGGGGTCGGCCAGTTCGAGCACGACGGGCACAATCTCTGGCATATCCATGATGGTGGGCAGGAGGTAGCCGCTGAGATAGGGCGTGAGGACATGGCCGTCGCGCACTTGGAAGTCTTCGAGCAGGGCGTAGCCG
>JADMIN010000328.1 GCA_015478575.1 Ktedonobacterales bacterium
GGCAAGAAGGTGAGCAGCGACACCAGCGGAATCGCCACGAAGTAGACGTAGAGCGGCACCTGAATGCCCAGCGCGGTCCCATAGGCCCAATAATTCAGGCAGCCGGTGATCCAGAAGGCGAGGCCGAAGAGGATGGCCTCAGCCATGGTGCGCGGGCGCCTGCTCGTCCGAACGAGCGCGTTCGCGATCCGCAGCGGCCAGGCGAAGATACCGCGCGGCTTCCAGCGGCCCTTCAACAGCCTGGGGATCAACAGCGCGAAAAGCAGTGCGCCGATGAGGCCACCGCCAACGATAGCACTTAGCGCGAGGAAGCTGAGCACGATATTTGGGGCGAACGCCGTATGCCAGATCACCAACGCGGTGAACGCGATCAGCAGCATGCCGAACAGGCCCGTCACGCGACTCATCAGGACGGCGCTAACCGATCCCTCTTTATTGCCGGAATCGCGCGCCACATAGATGGCCTTGACGGCGTCACCCCCCATGCCCGTTGGCAGGAAGTGACTAAAAGCGATGCCGACCAAGTAGAGGCCGGTCAACCGTACGATGCCCACGTAGATGCGTTCGCCGCGCAGTAAGCTTTGCCATTGGAAAGCGCTCAAGATAATGCCGACACAGCCGATCAGCAACCCGGCAACCAGTATGGGCAGGCGCACTTGTGCCAGCGTCTGGGTCAGCGTCGCCCAGGAGAGTGATCGCGAGAGCAGTACGAATGCCGCCACCGTGAGGGCCACCCGCACAACCAAGCTCACCGATTTCTTCACGGTGGCCCGGTGGGAGGCGGATGTCTCATAGCCCGGCGCGATGTCGCTGCCCGCGACGGCTGGCGTCGCGTATATCTGCCGGTACGATTCCCACAGCTCCGCTTTCCACAGCCGGGCGTAGCGTGGGTTCGGTGGCTCCTCCGCCTCGTCGAGCGAGGCGAGCGCATCGGCCCGCATGGCAGGCATACGCGCGGGCGGAATCATGTCTGTCTCCCTTGCTGTGCCCGGACCGCTCCCAGATGTCGCATGCTCACAGATGCCACTCAGTCTTTTACGGCCATGAAGCACAGCTCCGTGCCTGGCCGTTTGGAGATCACCGAGGTGACGCGGATGAGCGGGAGGAAGACAGGCGCTAGGGCGGTATAGAGCCAGCGTTCCCGCTTGGAACCAGGCCGCGAGGCAGCCCACCAATAATAGATGAGTCCCCAAGGATCCATCGTGCGCTGCTTCGTCACATGCAGACCGGCATTCGCCAACAGGTCAGGCACCTCTTCGAAGATATAGCCCGGCCGCTGGTGCCCATCCGCTTCCTCAACCTCGGCAATGGTCTTGCGTTTCGCATTGGGCACATCCATGACGAAGAGGCCTCCCGGCCGCAGCAGGGCCTGGATCTGCCGCAGCAGGCCGATGTCATCTGGCACGTGTTCGAGCAGCGCGAGGCAGAAGACCGCGTCAAATTGGCCCAGGCCCATTGCCTCCAGGTGAGCGACATCCGCGGCAATGAAGCGCACGTGATCGAAATGCCACTTCTCCGCGATCTGGTTGGCGCTGGCCACCTTCGCGGGATCAAGCTCTACACCGATGACCTCGGCGCCGCGCCGCGAGAGCATGAACGCCAGATCGCCGATACCGCAGCCGACATCGAGGATGCGCTTGCCACGGAGATCCTGGCCCCGCAAAAAGCCCTTGACCATATCAATACGCAGCGACTTGGCCAGGGGTGGCCCGAAGAGCGAGAGGTAGGTGCGGATCATCCACCTGGGCGCGCGCAAATGCTGATCCTCCGCGGACGCGATGAACAAGTCGGTCAGATATCGCTCCATATGCGCTCGTGCTCTCCTCCCTCAGCATCTATGCGTCGCATCTCTCGGCTCTGTGGTCTTCCCGGCTGCCACCCTGACGAGTCGTGATGGGTGGCTCATCAGCCATCACGTGCGTAACGAGTGATTGGGCGATAGTGTAATGCCCCCCACCAAAGTGGCACAACGAGCAGTGCTGTATTCCGTCAATCACCATACCACAGACGGCAATCGCTGCCATGCGCTGAGGACGCCCGCATCCGCCGAGACGGCTCGACTGGCACGGCCATCGCACACGCGGCGCGTTGGCAGGTCCTGTGCCTATGTGAGAGCAGGTATGGTGACAATGGAGTATGCCCTATCCAGCCGAGCGCGCTCAGATCCGTGGGCCACGGCTCGTTCACGCGCGCGCCATCTCCTCCCCCATCAGGATCAGCCGCATCGCGCGCTCGGCGGCGGCGGCCACCAGCTCCGGCGCGCGGCTCATGCTCTCCTCTAGAGAGAGGGGGCCATCGGCGAGCGGTAGCGCGGCGTCAATGCCAAGCGCGGCCAGCGCGGTGGCACCGAGTGCGACCTGCCCGACCAGCGCCACCACCCGCGCGCCCTGCCGCCGAGCGGCGGCGGCCACCGCGCCCACCGCCTTGCCATAGGCGGTTTGGCCGTCGAGCCGCCCCTCGGCGGTGAAGACCAGGCGGGCGCCGCGTATCTTGGCCTCGAAGCCCAGTGCCTCTAGCACAAGCCGCGCGCCGGGCACCAGCTCCGCCTGGGCGAAGGCCAGCAGCCCCGCGCCCAGGCCGCCCGCCGCGCCAGCGCCCGCCACGTCGGCCATATCCACCCCAAGGTCGCGCCGTAGCACGTCGGCATAGTGGGCTAGCGCGCGGTCCAGTTCGGCTACCATCGCTGGCGTCGCGCCCTTCTGTGGGCCGTAGACCACGGAGGCGCCCCGTGGGCCGAGGAGCGGGTTGGTGACATCACAGGCGACCTGGATGTGGACGGCGGCGAGACGGGGATCGAGATCGGTCAGCTCAATATGGGCCAAGCGAGCCAAGGCCGCGCCACCGGGGGGAAGCTCGTCGCCGTTGTCATCGAGCAGGTGGGCGCCCAGCGCCTGCGCCATGCCGGCGCCGCCATCGTTGGTGGCGCTGCCGCCGATGGCGATGAGCAGCGTCTCACAGCCAGCATCGAGCGCTGCCCGCATCAACTCACCCGTGCCACGGGTCGTGGTCATGAGCGGATTCCGCCGCTCCGGCGGCACGAGCGGCAGGCCCGAGGCGGCGGCCATCTCGATCACCGCGACGCGCCCGGCGGCCAGGGGCGGGCCAGTGCCCAGCAGCCCATACTCCGCCGTGACTGGGCTGCCAAGTGGCCCGGTCACCCCACGTGTGCGCAGGTGGCCACCGGTCGCCGCGACAAGTGCGCGCACAGTACCCTCGCCGCCGTCGGCGACCGGCAGGAGGGTAATGGCGGCTACGGGCAGCGCCGCGGAGATGCCCCGCGCGATGGCATGCCCCACCTCCTCGGCATCCAAGCTGCCCTTGAGTGCCTGCGGGGCCACGACGATCTTCATCCCACGTGCGGCTCGATGCGCGGCCAGACGCGGCCCGCGACATCGCGGACAACCGTCAGCGCGACATCATAGCCAGCGACCTGTCCGGCATACAATGCCGCCTCTGGCCCAGTGGTGTTGCCGAGCCAGGCGGCCATGCTCTTCGCGCGATCCGTGACAATGCGCGTCCAGATCTGGAGTTCATCCATGCCAGCACCCTGGTCAGCCAGGAAGTTCGCAATGCTCGTCAGCACCTGGGCCTGCGCCTGCCAGTTGAGGATATCCTCCCGCGTATCCGCCACCATTGCCTCATGCTGCGCCCGCGCCGCCCAGGCGCGCAGCCGCTCGATGGCCTCTTCCCGTATCATCGTTCGTCTCTCCCCGCTCCAGTCCCCCTGGTGGGACAGTAGAAGCCTCGCCGGTGATAGACCGCGGGAGACTACCGCCCACCGCGGAGGAGATCTCGCACATCGCTGGCCTCGATCCGCCCTTCGAGCCGTTCCTCGCCGTTGACGGTGATGACAGGAATGCGGTCGCGATAGCGCTCGAAGAGCGCCGGGTCACGCCGAATATCAATCTCACGCAGTTCCAGTTCGTGCTCCGCCGCCAACTCCTCCAGGTATTCACGTGCCTGATCACAGAGGCAGCAGCCTGCTTTGGAATAGAGCATGATGGTGGGCATGCCGTCGCCTCGTCTCTCTGGTTTGGCGCGCGGCGCCACTGTCGCCGCGGCACTGGCGCACTGGGATGATAGCATAGGCCGGATGGAGCGGCAAATTTACGGCCCACGAAGGCGCGCGCCTGAGGATGGGCGCCTGAGGATGGGCGCCTGAGGATGGGCGCCTGAGGATG
>JADMIN010000329.1 GCA_015478575.1 Ktedonobacterales bacterium
AAGCAAGAGATCTCCGATGATGAGCGGTTGGTCGTGGGCCATCAGCTCGACCGACTGAATCGGTGGGTGCAAGAGCTAGCCGACAAAATAGGGTATGAGCTTACAGCCTGAGCCTCACTCGGTCAGCCGGACCTGCGCGAATAGCCGCTTGACACGCACGCGCGCATGCGCTAGTGTCGTCTATAACCGCACCATGAACGCGCACTAAGTGGTGCATTCGCCAATTCAATGATAGAATGGAGAGGAGGGAAGACAGCAGACGAGAGGAGCGGAAGATGTGTGCTCCCCTGCGGCTACGACCGCTGACCGAAGAAGAAGTCCGGGTGATTGGCAAATTGGTGCGGTCGCAGACCGCGTCCGTTCGGTTGGTCCACCGGGCGAAAATTGTGCACTTGGCGAGTCAAGGGCAGACCATTCCGCAGATTACGGCGGCGTTGGGCTGTGCGCCCAATGTCGTGCGCAAGTGGTTCAAGCGCTTCGCCGCACAGGGGCTGGCTGGCTTGGACGATGCGCCGCGCTCGGGAGCGCCAGCCCGCTACACGGCAGACCAGAAAGCCCAGGTGCTTGCCGCTGCCTTGACCTGCCCCCAGGACCTGGGCCTGTCCTACAGCAGTTGGACCTTCGAGCGGCTGGCGGCCTATGTGCGGGAGCACCTGGGGCTGCCGATGAAGAAGACGCGCATCTTCGAGATCCTGCGGGACGAAGGATTACGCTGGCGCAAACACGAGACCTGGTTTGGCGAGCGACTCGATCCCGAGTTCGCGCAAAAAAGGGGATCCTCGAAAGCTTAAGGACGGCGCCGCCGGCCAACAGCTTGCTGCTGGATATTGATGAGATGGGCCCGGTCGCCGCCAAGAGCTATCCGGGTCAGGAAGCGGTTGCAGTCACTGTCCGGCCGGCCCTGCGCGCGAAACAAGAGATCGATTATGGCCGCCGTGGCAAAGGCTATGTCTATGGCGCCTTATGCGCTGCCACGGGCACGTGCTGGACGCAGTGCTATCCTACCCGCGGCAAGACCCATTTCGTTGACTTCCTCTGCGAGGTCGACCAGCAGGTGCCTGCTGACACCGAACGCATCTATGCGATCATGGACAACCTGGGCATGCACCATTGTCACGACCTCTTGCTCTTCCTGCCGCGTCATCCGCGCTGGGAGTTCGTCTATCAGCCGAAATACGCCGCGTATTTGAACCTGATCGAGCCGTGGTGGAAGGTGCTGCGCTCTCTGGCGCTCAAGGGGAGACGCTTCGAGACGTGGCCGGAGGTCGTGGCCGCCGTCGAGGCCGCCACCGGCTACTGGAACGCACACAAACATCCCTTTGTCTGGGGCCGTCGCCGTCGCCACCAAGCACCCCGCCACACCCGGAAGGTTGCCTTCACGGTCAAAGTGCTGCGTATCTAGCGAATGCACCACTTAGCGGAAGTTCCATGATAGAATGCATCCTATGAACAAGACAAAACTGGCGGTAATTGCCGCGCTCATCGCACTTCCACTCCTCGTGGGGCTTCTCGCCTATAGCATAGGACAACGCAACGCGGTGGGCGATCTTACCTTCGTGCGGGTCACTCCTGATCAAATCTCACAGGCCATGCGGGAAGATCACTTTTTCTCGGATTACAATAACAACATCCTCATCATTCAGGGAACGGTCTCATCCATCAAGAAGAACGGCAACAATCTCATTGTAGAATTGAAGACGAGTCGTCCCCTTAAAGTGGCCTGTGATTTGGGAAATCAATCATTCAGTCATCAAGTGTCAGACGAGGTTACGGTCTCGGCCATAGCGGCTCATGCCGAGAGGACAGCATCCGCGGTTATGCTGCATGGCTGTACCGTTTTATAAAACGGTCGTAGCTGCTCAGCCTGCGACGGGCGAGTGGCAAAAAGCGTGGCGGGCAGGTGAGGCATCCCGATGAGGCGCGGCACGCGCGGTGGGCGGTTCTTCCACCTTGCCAGGTGGCGGGCAAAGGGTTTGAGGCAAAAGGGCGGGCCAGCGGAGATCCGCTGGCCCTTTCGCGCGTGCGCCGTGGGTATTCCGAGGGCTACTCTCCGCCCCCGGAGATGGCGCATGCGCTAGGCGCCCCGACCCTCGCGGAGGGAGGGGGCAAGGCGTGCGGTTACCGGCCGAGCGCGTCGTCCACTTTGCGCTCAACTTTGCCGGTGCCCTCTTGCACATTGCCTTTGACCTGTTTGCCCTGACCATCGGCCTGCTGGTTGGGGTCGTTGGTCACACGGCCCACGGTCTCCTGCGCTTTGCCGGTGACCTGATTCAGTTTGCCCTTGAGGGTATTCTCTTTGCCGCGCGAGCCGAGGTCCTTGTCGCTGTCGCTCATCTGTCGTACTCCTTCACCTTGGGGCCGTATCCCGCGTGAGCCAGGGGCGAGCATAGATACGGGCATGGGACCATCCCATGGGCATTCTAGGCGCAAGTTCCGTGCCCCGTAGCGCCAAGCAGGCGATGGGCTACTCGCCGGCACGCTCGATCGGCGCCTCGGCCCACGTCTCTGTCGTTGACTCGTCGGGAATCAGCATGGCGCCGCTCTCCAGCACGCGCCGGATCGTCGCCGCGCGCGCTCGTGAGTCCTCGGCGCGCGAAGCGAAGCGCTTGGCGATGAAGTCGTGGTGGCGCGCGCGCGACTGGGCCGCCAGGCGCTCGGCCATGAGCGCGCTCTCAGTGAGGGCCTCGAGGGCGATCCAAAGCGCCTGCTCCACCTCCTCATACTGGCTTTCGAGCACACTATCGGCGGTGTAGGCATGCCCTTCGCGGCAGCGGAACCGCACCAGGTCATCCTCATCAGTCTCCCAGAAGGGACCTTTGCACTCCGGGCAGGTGATGGGGACCAGTTTGCCGGGCGGTGTCACCCCATCAACGGCATCCAACTCCGACTGCGGGACACTGGCTTCAAAGTCCATTTCTGGCGGCACGGGAGGCGCTCCTTCCGCGTTCACTGGGTCACGAGCCAGCCGCGCCAGCAACGGCCCGATGCGTTCGGCTGGCTCGACATAATCTACTTTCACATAGGTGATGGCGCTCGTGGGCATCATGGGCATCAGGGCTTCCCGAGGGTCCTGCGCGATGGCGATGCCGCCCTGGTGCTTGATGGCCAGTAGCCCGGCGGTGCCGTCGTCGAGCGCGCCGCTGAGCACGACGCCCACCACCCGTGGACCGTAGTCGCGCGCCGCCGTACGGAAGAGCGGATCCACCGCTGGGCGGCAGCGATTCTCCTTGGGGCCACGCGCGACACGCATGATGCCGCGCTCCAGCAGCAGATGGTGATCGGGTGGCGCGACATAGATGTGACCAGACTGGATGGCCTCGCCATCCCGTGCCATGGTCGCTGTGAGGGGGCCGGCGCGCGTCAGAATGTGTGGCAACATGCTGGGACTGTGGGGTGAGAGGTGGAGCACCACGAACACCGCCGCGGGCAGATCCGCGGGCAGACCGCGCACCAGTGTGGTGAGCGCCTCGATACCGCCCGCCGAGGCGCCGATCACCAGAATATCAGATCTAGGCACAGATCTACTCCGCCTTTCTATTAGCGCCGGTCTGACCTAACCCCCCGGCCCCCGTGCTGACCTAACCCCCCGGCCCCCTTCCCTACGAGGGAAGGGGGGGTGGAGACGGGAGAATGCGGCAGGCGTCGGCCACATCGCGCGACCAGCACCGTTCTGGCTTACTCGAGTTCCCGCATGCACTGCCGTTGGCGCGTCACCCGGTGATCGTAGGTTCCGACTCCTCTCCCGGCGCTCTGGGCGCCCACCAACGGCGCGGAAGGTGGGTGCTCATGTCTTGTCTATCTGGCTCAGCAGATTGCGTACCATTACAGCGGGCAGAGCGTCGGCTCCATGCCTCGAAGGGGGGAAGTGAGATTCAGCGCGGGGGAGAGCGCGTATCGGTCGGGTGACGAGATGAGTCGGGGAGTGGCTGGCGCGGGGTGGCTGGCGCGGGGCCACAGCACCAACGACATGAAAGGCGACGAATGAGAGGAAGAGCGTCGGGTAGCTTAGCGTGCTGGAGCCACAGAGCTTCTCGCTAGCCTTATGCCTACATGCTGACGCATTGTACGTTTTGTAGAATGAGATGGATGGAGGGTAGGATGGGTTATGTATGGCGTTATTGGGGCGCGAACGGCGCGAACGGCGCGGGCTTCTTCACCAGTGGCTTCGCCGAAACTGG
>JADMIN010000330.1 GCA_015478575.1 Ktedonobacterales bacterium
TTCCCCTGATTAAATAGTTGGTCAAGCTGATTCCCGAAGAGTTCCTTCGCGTACGCGACGACCGTCAACGCCTGTGCTTCACCGCCGCGCCGACGCCAGCGCCACCCAGCGCCATCCTGACAGATCTTGGTGCCATATTTTGCCAGGTGCCGCTCTTGCTCGGTGAGGTGTCTGGCGTACGCATCCTCGTCACTCGGCGCCGAGGCGGTCTCGGTGGCGGCGGCCACTGGCGCCGTCGCCGCGTTCGAGGGCGCTCGCATCTGTTCCGGCGTAGTCGTGCCCTCATCCGGGGCGGCGACCTCATCAATGAGTTGGTAGGCCCACAGCCGGCGTCTCACACGGATATCACCTTGCTCAGTGGCTTTGGCCGCCAGATAGTCGAGGATGCGGCTCATGCGCCGGATCTCGTGGATCGGCATCCGCTCCTCAAACGTGAAGATCCCATCCTCGCGCTGCCGATTGATGCGCCGCAGGAGCGAGTAGCAGTGATCCGCTTGCACCATCATCCGGTCCACCAGGGTGAGCGCGGCGAAGATGACGAGGGTGAACGCGGCGAAGATGACGACTGCCAGCGCGACAACGGCCGCGGGCGGAACAGTCGAGACGCCGCTGAATGGATCAAGGTATGCGATTCGCAGAGCAAAGCGGGCATTCACGAGGAGGGCAAGTATGACCAGCACAGATGCGACCAACAGCGCCACCAACGCATGCGCCAGGGGGCGCTGCGAGAAGGTCAGGATGCGGCAACGGATCGCATGCCGGCTCCAGATAAATTCCCGCGCCCCAACGAAGAGCAGCGCCGTCGCGGCTGACGCGGTCAGCCACACAATGCTCCACACATCCTTGTTCGCAAGCAGCCCAAAAACGGCGGAAAGCACGGCGCCAACGACAAAGAGCACACTATCTATGAGGACCCGACTAAAGGCCTTGCGCTCCATACTGCCACCCCTAACCTACCGCTCCAAGCCGCTATTTTCAGCGCGGCCGGCGTCCGCGCGCGAGAACGGGGGGGGATGCGATGCGCACGATCTCGTCTGGCCAGAGGTACGGTATACCACAACCACTCACTGTGTCAAGAGCGCCCCTGCTCGCATTACCTCTCAGGTGGAGCGGCTCGCGAGTAATGGATATAAAGCAAGACACAGAAGATAGTACCGCGCACTGGCCGGAAGAGCCATCGCGCGCGGCGCGCCGACAGCCACGCTCTGGCGCGGCCCCAGCGAGCGAGAACATCCACCTCTTCCGCGCCGGTCCCATAGCAGTTGCGCTGGGGCAGGTAACTGGGTATAATCCCGCCCACAAGGAAACACGCATCTTAGATAGGGCTGATCACTATGGAACGCATGCCTGATGCCCAACAGCCAGGGCCACCACGCGGGCGGGCCACTGTCTCGATGCCATTGGGAGACGCGAACATCTACCGGCCAGGGCCGCTGCTGGCCGTAAGCATTATCGTGGCGCCAGTGAGCCTCGCGCTGATCATCGCGGCCTTTACCCTGAACACCATGGGAACCGTACCGGTCTGGCTCCCCCTGGTGCCGCTGCTCTGGCTTCCCATGCTGCCGCTGCTCTGGCTCATGCTCAAGAGCGTTCGCATGAGCGCGAATGGGCTAGCGGTGGGGCGCCCGTGGCAGCGCTGGCGCGAGTTTCCTTGGATGGACATCACGCGCGCGGAACAGCGCGGCACCTCTCTGCGAATCACGAGCACCGACGCGAGGACTATGACGTTCACCCCGTTCCTCCTGCGAGATGGCGCACGTCTGAAGCGGCAGATCCTCTTGCGGCTGCCCGCGCATGTGCTCGTCGGCGCGCTGCGCCAGAAAGCACAGCACCTCGTCATGGGCAACATCTTTCCCAAGCCCTCTGGCGGCCTCTCCGGCATGCTGCGCGCCCGCCCACGGCGGCGCTGGCGCTATGGCGCGCTTCTCATGGCACTGGCCGCGATCGCGGGGGCGGTGGTGTCGCTGACGTCGCGGCGCGGCGGCGGAACGCTAGGCATAGGGGCCATCACGACCGGGGCCGTCGCCGCCGCCGCGGTCTGTGTCGTGGTGGCGGTGGCCGCCCTGCTCGCGCAGTTCTGGCTGGGGCAGAGCATCTTTGTATCGGAGCAGGGCATCGAGACCGCGCTCCCCTTCAGCGCGCGCCTGCGCGCCATGCCTTGGCACGAGGTCGAGTTGATCGAGATTGGCCCCGGCGAGCTGCTCCTGCGCCTGCGCAGCTATCGTCGTGTTGTCTGCCCTGGCCCCCGCTTGCTGCGCCCCGCCGACCGGAACGTCATGCGCGCATTCATCCATGAGTATTGTGTCGCCCGCGGCGTCCCCTTCGTGCGGCGGCGCTGGTTTTTCTAGCGCCCCGCCAGAAAGCGAGTCTGCCTGATGCTGCTGGGAGCCGACGTCGGGGGCACCTTCACTGACCTCGTCTGGTGGACCGGAACGGAATGGCGCGTGTATAAACTGCCAACCACACCCGCGCATCCAGAGACCGCCCTCTTGGCGGGTATCGCCTTCCTCGGCGCCAACACGCCAGAGGTGCTCGTGGTGCATGGCTCGACCATCGCCACCAATGCCTTTCTCGAACGCACGGGCGCGCGCGTCACGCTCGTCACAACCAGGGGATTTGCCGACCTGCTAGAGATCGGTCGGCAGAACCGCACCGCCATCTATGCCGCCCGTGCTACCAGGCCGCTCCCCCTGGTGCCCGCCGAGCGCCGGCTGGAGGCGCGCGAACGCCTAGACGCCAGCGGCACGGTGCTGGAGCCACTGACGGCGGCGGAGCCACGGCGCGTCGCGCGCGCCGTGGCGGCGCAACACCCCGAAGCTATCGCGGTATGCCTGCTCCATGCCTACGTCAACGCGGACCATGAGCGGGCGTTGGCCGCGGCGCTCACGCCCATCTGCCCCTTCGTCTATCTCTCCAGCATAGTGGACCCAGCGTATCGTGAGTACGAACGCATGAGCACGACCGTGCTCAACGCCTATGTCGCGCCGCTGGTGGCCGCGTATGTGGCGCGACTGCGCACGCACCTGGCGGGCACACTGCGGCTGATCGGCTCGCACGGCGGACGACAGACAGCGGCGGAGCTGGTGCGCCCGGCCAGCATGATTCTCTCTGGCCCGGCGGGCGGTGTCGTGGGGGCGGCGGCGGTCGCGCGAGCCACGGGCGAGCGCGACATCATCACCCTCGATATCGGTGGCACCAGCACCGATATCGCCCTGATCCAGGGCACGCCGACCGTCACCAGCGAGATCGAGCTTGATGGGCTGCCGTTGCGGGCACCGATGTTGGATATCCACACGATTGGCGCGGGCGGCGGCTCCATCGCGCGCTTCGATCGTGGCGGCGCGCTCGTCGTCGGACCAGCGTCCGCCGGAGCCGATCCCGGTCCCGCATGCTATGGGCGCGGCGGCACCGCCTTCACCGTCACCGATGCGCACCTCGTGCTCGGCCATCTCGTGCCTGAGCTATTCCTTGGCGGGCGCATGGCGCTCACGCCTGATGCCGCCGAGGCCGCGGGCCACGCCCTCGCCGCGGGCAGGGTCGCCAGTCTCATTGAACTGGCTGAGGGCGTGCTGGCGGTCACGACCGCCGCGATGGAGCGCGCCGTGCGCGCGGTCAGTACGCGCCGTGGCCACGATCCCGCCGATTTCACGCTGTGCTGCTTCGGCGGCGCGGGTGGGCTGCGCGCGGTCGCCCTCGCCCAAGCGCTCGGTATGCGCGCGGTCCTGATGCCGCGCATGGCGGGTACTCTGAGCGCCCTCGGCATGGTGCTGGCCGACACCCACACCACCGCCCAGCAAAGCCTCCTCGGTGACGCCGCTCCCCTCCATGACGACATGCTCCTGGCCTGCCTTGACCGGCTGGCCACAGCCACCACCACCGAGTTGCTGGCCGACGGCCACGCGCCCGACATGGTGCATGCCCACCCAACCCTAGAGATACGCTACCACGGGCAATCGTACGAGCTGGCTCTTCCCTGGGCCGGCACACTGGCCGAGACCATCACGGCGTTCCATCACGAGCACCAGCGCCGCTTCGGCTACGGCGACCCCCACACGCCCACTGAAGTGGTGCGGGCGCGTGTCACCGGCATCGCCACCAACCCCGGCTTCTCACTGCCCGAAGTGGCCACCGGCGGCGCGACGGCGCCGCATCGCCCGGTGACAGCCTACTTCGCTGGG
>JADMIN010000331.1 GCA_015478575.1 Ktedonobacterales bacterium
GGCAAATGCCGCCGTACCAGCAACCGCAAACCCGACGACACCACCAGCGCTTCCACAGGCATAGCCCCACCACGGCGAGGTCGTTGCGAGCGCACGCGCGTCATGGTGCTGTGTCGCGTGTGCGCATGGTCTCGCGCACCCCATCGGGAATCGGTTCGCCCTTGCCGACGGGCTGGCCCAGCAGCGCTTGGAGGTCGAAAGCATTCACGATACCATAGTTGCTGGCGTTGTTATTGGCGACGACGTGGACCTCGCTGCCCGCCAACTGCTCGGCGATGCGCTGGATGCGCTCGGCCCAGGGCGCCAACTCGTCAGTGGTGTAGAGGTAGTCGAAGCGGTCACGACTGCTGGCGAGGTGCTTGCCATACCAGGCATGGGTGTTGCGCCCGTGGAAGCGCACCATGGCATAGTGCGGGTCGGTCAGCAGCACGATGGGCGGCACCGAGCCAGAGCCGATCTGTGGCTCATCCACCGCGCAGTAGGCCAGGGGGTGTTCACTCAGCGCGGCACGTGTGACCTCGACATGTTCGCCTTCCACCCACGAGCGATGGCGGAACTCGACGGCGATCGTATCCTCTGGCAGCAACTCGCGCACGGTCGCGAAGTACTCCAGCCGCTCCTCATCGAAGGTGAACCACGGCGGGAACTGGAAGAGGAGCGCACCCAACTTGCCCGCCTCGCGCATGGGGCTGACCATCTCGCGGAAGCGCGCGAATGTCTCCGCTGAGGGCGCGATCACGTGCTTATCTTCGTCGCGGTGATGCCAGGTCAGTTCGCCATAAGCCTTGACATCGAAGATGAAGTCCGCGGGCGTGCGCTCGGCCCACATCTGGAAGTTGCGCGCCGGCTGGAGGTGGTAGAAGGTGGAGTCCACCTCGACCAGCGAGAAGTAGCGCGCGTAATACTCGATGCGCCGCGACTTCATGCTGGCCTTGTTGTACTCAGGCGGGTAGAATGGCTCGTGATCCGTCCAACTCGCCGTCCCGACACGAATGTTGGCCGTCATAGATCCCTCTCCTCAGAGCACCAACTCGCGCAGATGGACGGTCTTGCCGCGCCCAGGGCCGACGGAGACCAGTGCCAGCGGCGTCCCCAAGAGCGCTTCGATGCGACGGAGGTAGCGGCGCGCCTTTTCGGGCAGGTCGTCCCAGCAGGTGGCGTCAGTGGTGGGGGCCTGCCAGCCGGGCCATTCCTCATAGACCGGCTCGCAGGCGGCCAAGTCGTTGTGATTGGCCGGTGGCGCATGCAACTCGCGCCCATTCAAGCGATAGGATGTGCAGATTTTGATGGCGGAGAAGCTATCCAGCACATCCAACTTCATGATGGCGACGCTATCGAAGCCGTTGAGCCTCGCCACAAAGCGGCCCGCTACCGCATCGAACCAGCCGCAGCGTCGCGGGCGCCCCGTCGTCGTGCCGAATTCGCGCCCCGCGGCACGTAGCGCGTCGCCCTCGCCGTTGAACAGCTCGGTCGGCATCGGCCCGCTGCCCACGCGCGTGATATACGCCTTGTAGATGCCAAGCACATGGTCTATGCTGCGCGGTGGCAGCCCCGCGCCGGTCGAAGCGTTGCCCGCCACCGTCGAGGACGAGGTGACGAATGGATAGGTGCCAAAGTCAATATCGAGCAAGGCGCCCTGCGCGCCTTCCAGCAGGATGGCGCGACGCTCTCCCAGCGCTTTCTGCAAGATGCTCTCAGTATCCCTGATGTGCGCGCGCAGGCGCTGCGCATAGCCCACATACTCAGTGTGGATTTCCTCCAACGAGAGCGCCGACTGGCCGTAAATCTGCGTAATCATGCGGTTCTTCTGCGCCAGCACAGCGGAGAGCTTGGAGCGGAAATGGTCTACATCCAACAGGTCGGCCATGCGGATGCCGACGCGCGAATACTTATCTACGTAGGCGGGGCCGATGCCGCGCATGACCGTGCCAAGGTGTTCGACGCCGCGGCTCTCTTCCTCCAGCCGATCGAGCACGAAATGATACGGCATGACGACATGGGCACGCTCGCTGATGACGATGCGGTCCAGATCCACGCCGAGCTGTCGCAAGTTCTCCATCTCGTGTAAGAGGCCGCGCGGGTCCACCACGACGCCGTTGCCGATGACGCAGATGACGTTGGGATGCAGCACGCCCGCGGGCACGAGATGGAAGGCGAACTCATCATCGCCATGCACCACGCGGTGGCCCGCGTTGCCCCCGCCCTGGTAGCGTACGACGTAATCGGCGCGGCTCGCCAGTTCATCAATGACTTTGCCCTTGCCTTCGTCACCCCACTGCGCGCCAACAATCGCCATTACGCTCATGGCTTTCTATCCTCTTCTTCGCTCGATCAGTAACAAGTATTCTGGATATAGCTCAGAATGAGCTGATCGGTCAGTTGCTCGACCGGCGCCCGGTCATCCGTGAAGACAAGGCCACCCGGCTCCGCGCGCGCGCCTTTGGTGATCGCGACGGCATCAGCGGCGACATTGCTGACGAGAGAAGAGGAGGGCACGGCGGCGAGATTTTGCTGGAACGTGCTCAAGCTCGTTGGCGCCTTGGTGGCCACGACGACGGTATTGAGGGAACTTGGAATATCCATCGTGTAGACATTGGTGAAGCCCGCCGCGTAGAGCGTATTCGTGAAAGTCCGCACCAGCCGGTCGTCGGTGCAGGTGTGCGCGGTGTTGATCGCCAAGATGCCCGTGGAGGAGAGGCGCGCGCGGATCTCCGAGAAAAACTCGCGCGTCGTGAGCTGGAAGGGGATATACGGCTGCTGGAAGGCGTCTATCGCCACGACATCATAACTGCGCTGCGTCGTACGGATGAAGGTGCGCCCATCGGCGATGGTGACGCGCAGATTTGGCTCGGTCATGGCGAAGTAGGTACGTCCCACCGCCACGATCGCCGGATCAAGCTCCGCGCCATCAATCGGTATCGGCCCATATGCCGCGGTATACTGACGGGCGATGGTGCCGCCCGCTAGCCCGACAATCCCCAACCTGCGCACCTGACCTGCCGCCGCCCCGGAGTTGAAGTAGGGCACGGTGAGCAGATAATCGCTGTACCACGCTGGTCCATAGAGAATCTGGCGCGGATTGTAGATCGAGTGAATGGCGTTTGCCCCCTCATTCAGGACGAGGCGCACCGTGCCATCACCGTCGCGTGTGACCTGAATGTAGTTATAGAGCGATTCCTTGTAAAAGATGAGGCCAGGAATCTGCTTGAGCGGACCCAGGCCTGCCAGGAGCGGCGGCACGAGCAGCACGCTGGCGATCACGCCCGCCAAGCGCGCGCGTGGTGTCAGCCCCCAGAACGACGCCGCCAGCAAGACGATACACATGGCGATCAGTGTGCGCCGCACGCCCCAAGCGGGGATGAGTAACAGCACCGGCAGAAACGCGCCGAGAATGCTGCCGGTGGTTGAGAGTGCGTAGAGGCTTCCCGCGCTCCGGCCCGCGCTGCCAATCGAATCCATACTCAGGCGGATGGCATAAGGCGAAACCATGCCGAGCAGAATGGTCGGTACAGAGAAGAGCAGGATCACTGTCAGCAGTGAGCCAACGAAGACACTCCCGTTGGGATTCGCCGGGTTGAGTCCCGTCACGGACCAATTGAGCACGGGCTGGCTGATGAAAGGAATCAGGCCAGTGGCCAGCGCCGCGACGGCGGTGAGGGCGCAGAGCACGCGCGGCGTGGGATAGCGGTCGGCCACGCGCCCACCGATGAGATAGCCCAGCGAGAGGTAGATGAGGGTAAACCCGATCTGGTTGGCCCAGATGAAGAGTGAGGTGCCGAAGTAGGGCGCCATCAACCGCGGGCCGGACATCTCGATGCCGAGCGAGACCACACCAGCGATGAAGACCAGCGCCAGCAACGGCAGTCGGCGCACCGCTCGTCCCGCAACCGCGCCGCGCACGGGGGTGGTGCCAGAGGTGCTCCCGCTCCGCACCGCCCGATCGCCTGGCACGTGGTCCGCGGTCGTTTGTCCCTCCACCGCGCCTATGGCGGCGGCACTCACATCTAAAGGCCGGTCACGTGGTTCACTGTGCTCTATGTGCATGTGGGGTCTGCTCCTTATGGCGCCGGGGTCAGGAACGTAAAGCTCCGCAGCATCGGTGTGAAGTATTGCGTATGGCCTGTGGAGAACTGGTCATCCTTGG
>JADMIN010000332.1 GCA_015478575.1 Ktedonobacterales bacterium
CTTCTGCTCCGTGGCCTGACCGCCCTTGATGTCCTGCTGGGGGGTGGGTCACTCTTGCGTCTCGCGCTTCAGGCGGCGGCGCTGGGGGGCCTGTGCGCGCTGGTGGTGTGGTGGCGTTGGCGGCGTGGTCTCTCCCCTGAAGCGGGCATCCTCGCGCTCTCCACGGTCTGGATCCTCGTCTCGCCGCACCTCTTCCCCTGGTATATTGCCGTGCTGCTCCCGTTCCTGGCGTTCTTCCCACGGGGAGTGGCGCAGCCGCTCATGCCGCTTGGCCGGGATGCGTGGCGCGCGTGGGTCGTGCGAGCGGTCGCCGCGCCAGAAGGGGCGCGCGTCATGGCGTTGTGGCTGTTTGCGCTCGCGATGCCGTTCACCTACATCATCTTTGCGCCTGGTGGGCGGCCAGAGCTTTTTCTCTGGTTCTTTTTCGTCCCGCTAGCGGTCGCCGCGCTGCCGCTCTTGTGGGCCGCGCGGCGACCGCTGGGGCGTGGCGCTATGCCCGTGGTGGGCGCGGCGCCGCCGCTTTCGCTCTCTTCGGAGGAGTAGTTGTATGTCATCAAGCTCTCGCTTCTCGCGCCAGGATGCCGCGCCCGCGCTCCAGGCCTCATCACATGCCGCTGCTCTGCCGCTGCCACGTGAGGTGTATCTGGAGTCCACTAACCGCTGTAACGAGTTGTGTGACCAATGCCCACGGACCCACTTGAAGCGCGAGCCAGACCGGGACCTCTCGCTGGCGGAGGTCATCGCCATCACCAGTCAGTTGCCCGTGCTAGAGCGCGTCGTCTTGCATGGTCTGGGTGAGCCGATGCTCAACCCTGAACTGCCGGCTATCGTGGCCTATCTGCGCGGGCGCGGCGCGTATGTGCTCTTTAACTCCAACGCGACGGCGTTGAGCGAGCGTATGGGCCGCGCCATCATCGCCGCTGACTTGAATGAGGTGCGCGTCTCCCTGGATGGCGCGCGCGCCGAGACCTACGCGCGTGTGCGCGGTGTCAGCGCGCGCACCTTGCCGAAGATCATACGCAATCTCGCGGCGTTCACACGGCTCCAGCGCGAACTGGGGGCTGAGCGGCCGCGCGTCTCCCTCTGGTTCACCGCGATGCGTGAGAATATCCACGAGCTGCCCCAGTTGGTGGATCTGGCGCTGGAGACAGGCGTGCGTGAGCTGTATGTGCAGCGTCTGGTCTACTTTGGCGCGGGCCTCGCGCGCGCTGACCAGGCGCTCTACCATCGGGCCGAGGAGGAGCACCAGCGCATCATCGCTGAGACTGAGCGGCGCTGCCACACGCATGGTCTCGCGTTTCGGGCCACTGGCTCAGGGACGCCGGTGGCGTATATCGGGACGCGGGATGTCTCTGCCACGCGCCCTTGGTCAGCCTGCCAGCGCCCGCGCACGCTGGCCTATGTCACTGCCCTGGGCAACGTGTTTTCCTGCTGCTTCGCCCCCTTCCATCCTGGGCCGGCGCGGGAGCGTGTTCTGGGCAATGTGTTTGAGCAACCATTCGCTGAGATCTGGAATGGCCCACGTTATCAGGCGTTCCGCGCCGCATTCGCGAGCGATCAGCCGTGGGACCAGTGCGCTGGCTGTGGCAGTAAATGGAGCTTATGAGTCATGGAAAAGCGCTTTCTCTCCTCGTCCCAGCGGGCATGGCTGGCTGGGCTGCGCGCGCGTGGCGCGCGGGTGGTTCCCGATGACGTTGCGAGCGCCGCGCGGCGTGCTTCGGGCGTTGGGTATGGACTGCTCCGGCGCTCCAGTGTCTCGCTGGTAGCTGGCCTGCTTGGCTCGCTCGCGGCGATCCTCGTGATGGTGGGGCTGCGGCTCGCGTGGGGGACGCCGACGCTGCCAGAACTGGTCGGCGAGCGCATCCTGCCGCTGATGTCGGCTAACCAGTTTGTTTCGCTGTTGATCCGCTTTTAACCGCATCCCAAAACAGGGCCGCTGGGTCTGACCTTGCTCGGCCAGTTCGTCTTGGGGATAGTGCTTGGTCCGGCACTCCACTTTGCCGCGCGTGTCCCTACCACTCCCGCCTCGTGGCGGCCTGATAGGCGCGCGTTGGGGATCGCGGGCGTGATCGTGCTGGCGATGGAGGTCGTCGCGCTGGGCGTTTTCTGGCCGGTGCTTCCTGAGGGACTGTTCGGTGATCCGCTTGGGCGCGCGCGGCTGCTCACGGCATTGAGCGCGTTGTTGGTGTTTCTCACCTATGTCGCGGTGACGTTGTTCACTGATCTCTGGCTGCGCACCGCATGGGATGTGCGCGCTGCGGCGGAGCAGCCGGCTGAGGCCGCTGGTGGGACAAGTACGCTGGCGTTGACCCGGCGGCGCGCGCTGGAGGCCGCGGGCGTGGTGGTCGTCGCTGTCGCGGCGGGCGGCGTGGGAGTGGATCGCCTGCTCCAGGGCTATCTGGCCAGCTCCAATCTGGCGTATGAGGGGCGCCCCACACCGGATGACGTGCTCTCGTTTATCACGCCGACCAAGGATTTCTATGTCGTGAGCAAGAACGCCCTGGACCCCACGGTCATAGCGGATCACTGGCGATTGGAGCTGGGTGGGCTGGTGCGCCAGTCGCGCGCCTGGACCTATGAGCAGGTGCGGGCACTCCCCAGCGAGACGCGCGTCGTGACCTTCGAGTGTATCGCGAATGGTGTCGGCGGGCACCTCTTGAGCACGGCGGAGTGGCGGGGGGTCAGCCTCCAATCGTTGCTGGCTCTGGCGGGTGGGGCGACGCCAGGCGGCGCATACGTCGTTTTCTTTAGCACGGATGGCTATGCGTCGAGCCTGCCCCTGCGCGACCTGCTGGAGGCGCGTACGATGCTGGCATGGCAGATGAATGGCGCGCCACTCGCCGACCGCCATGGCTTTCCGTTGCGCGTGGTTGTCCCTGGCCGATACGGCGAGCAAAGCCCCAAGTGGCTGACGAGGATCGAGATCGCGAATCGGCCTTTCAAGGGTTTCTACCAGAGCCAGGGGTGGAATGATAAGCAGTTAGAGACGATGAGCCGCATTGACGCGCCTAGAGGGATGGTTCCGCTGGGTTCCGTCACCATTGCCGGTGTCGCGTTCGCGGGGATTCGAGGCATACAGCGTGTCGAGGTCAGCGCGGATGGTGGGGTATCCTGGCACGAGGCGAGGCTGTTGTCGCCGCGCTCGGAGTTGTCGCGCTCGGAGTTGTCGCGCTCGGAGTTGTCGCGCTCGGACACGACTTGGGTCTTCTGGACGTGGGCATGGCTGCCACCACGGCGTGGAGTCTATACGCTGATCGCTCGCGCCACCGATGGCAGGGGGGCAGTGCAGGCGGCCACCGAACGGGGCACGGTGCCCCAGGGCGCGACAGGGTGGCCGCGAGTCAGCGTGCGGGTGGGGTGAGTCGCGGTGCGTCAGCGAGAGGAGCCTGCTGGGGGCGGCCTTGCTCTTCTTATAGCCATGAACTATGCACTCAGAGCGCCTGACACACACAGAGGATGCGCTCCCGGTGATGCGGCCCACGGGATCTCCCTCAGTGGAACGGTCTGCTGATGATAATGCCGCTCGCCATGTTTACGTACCCCTAGCCGATGTGGCTAGAATACAGAGCTAGAATACAGAGCTAGAATACAGAGGTGGCCCTCGATAGAGGTGGCCCTTGAAAGGGCAGGCCAGCCTCTTAGGAAGTGGTACGTAAGCGGAGGATCAGATGCGGGATCAGCAGGAGCGGCAAACGACTCTCTCTGTGGAGGATGCCTGGTGGGCGCCAGGTGATGCGCCCGTACGTGATGGATGCCACGCGCACCCGTTGATTGATGGCCGCGCCGCCATGCTGGCCATGTGCCGCGCGTTCCTCACCGCGAAGGACTATATTCTGCTCGCTGGTTGGGATATTCGGGCCGATCTGCTGATGATCCGGGGCGACGATATCCGTGCGGGCGACGATGACAGCCCAGAGCAGCGCGCCTATATCGCTGATCTGCGCGCGGGAGGACTCGACGACGACGCGCTCACCTTCTGGAACACCCATCCGCTGCGTGTGGTGGATGTCCTGGGCTTTGCCGTCAGCCGGGGTGTGCGGGTAGGGGTGCTGCTCTGGGATGCGTTTCATTTCAACAATCATCTCACCAACGACCCAACGAAGGAATGCCATGCCCTCGCCGCCGCTGGTGTAGAT
>JADMIN010000333.1 GCA_015478575.1 Ktedonobacterales bacterium
ATTGTGCTGGGTGCTGGCCAGGGCACGCGCATGGGCACCGAGCGCAACAAAATCTTTCTTCCTTTGCGGGGTCAGCCAGTGCTGGTCCATGCGCTCGCGGCCTTCGAGCGCGCGCCGGGGGTGGATGAGATTCTGCTCGTGGCGCACCCGCGCGAGGTCGAGTACTGCGAGACGGAGATTGTCCAGCGGTACCAACTCACTAAAGTACGCGGCGTCATCGCTGGCGGCGCCTCGCGCCATCAATCCGAGGCCCGCGCGCTGGCGGCGCTGCGCCCCCGCATCGAGGCCGGCGCCATCGCGCTGATCCTCATCCACGACGGCGCGCGCCCACTGGTCACGCTGGAGGAGATCGCGCGCGTGCTCGCGGCGGCACGGCGAACCGGCGGCGCCTTGCTCGTAGGTGGCGTCGCGGCGGACGAGACCATACTCGAGGTTGCGGAGGATGGCCTGGTGCGCGCCACGTATCCCGCTGGGGAGTTGGCGCGGGCACAGACGCCCCAGGCCTTCGCGGCGGCGCTGCTGCTCGCCGCCTATGACGCCGCTGATGCCCAGGGCTTCGAGGGGACGGATACCGCCGCGGCGGTCGAGCGGCTAGGGCACGCGGTCGCCGTCGTGCGCGGCGGCGACCGCAACCTCAAGATCACCACGCCAGATGATCTGCCACGCGCCGAGGCGCTGCTCGCCGAGGACGCGCCCGACGCATGAGTGCCGAGCACGCCAGCCCCGGCTCACTAGCCGCCCCGGCTCACTAGCCAGTGACGCTCTCGAAGGCACCGGCGATCACTCCGTAGCCGGTGGTGGTGGCGTGAATGTCGCCAAAGATGCCGCACATCCAGGTATAGCTACAAATGTTGGCGTTCGGCACGTTCGGCCCACCGAAGGCCGTCAGCACATCAGCCACCGGCACCTGGAACTGCGCGGCGTCAGCCGCCAGATGCTGGTTCAGCGTCTGCACGTAGCTCAGCGAGTTTGGGCACTTGTTCTGGTAGGGATCATAGTAGTTCATCATCACCAGGTCGCCGGTGCGCACGCCATTGACCGTCAGCGCGGCGACCAACTTGGGAAGGATGGTGCCGGTGAGACGAGCATCCAAGTTGGCCAGGTCGGTATTCCAACTAGCACTTACCGTGCAGGTGGAGGAGTTGATATCGGGCAAGAGGTCGTTGGCGCCGATATCGAGCGAGACGGGACTGACACGCCCAGCGTGCCCCTTGATGAAGTTGATGGCGGCGTTGAGCTGTGGGCTGAAGTAGTAGTTGTGCAGCGCCCAAGCGTAGGGGCAGCCGCCACTGATGAAGGTCGCGCTGGTCTCGCCGTTGCAGCCATAGTTCGTCTGGCTCCGCGTGCCGTGCCCTTGGAGATTGCTATACCACTGGGGCACGTAGCCGTGTGACCAATCGAAGTTTGGCTGGTAGCCAAAGGCCAGAGAATCGCCGAGCGCCAGATAGTAATACTTGGGACCTACGAGCGAGCTGGTGGCTCGTACACGCGCTGGTATGAAGGCGGTCGCGAGGCTCGCCGCGACGACCAGCCCAACGGCGATCAGCGCGCGTCGGCCATGGGCTTTGAAGATGCGGCGCGCCTGGGAAGAGCGAGGGGCGTTCCTGTTGAGGGATAGCATGGGCGCATTCCTCCTCATTGAGTCGCGCGCGGGCCGGGCGCCACGCGGCAAGACCGCTCACGCGCACACATGAATCCAGGGAAACGATAATCCAGGGAAACGACTAGTCCAAACACCACCTATGGCCACTACCGGCGAGCACATCCACCCCATCCGCGTTCACTTCACTTCGCGTTCACATGGTGCGAGCGCGGGCGGCACACACGAAAGGAACCTGGCCGCTTGACCCTCCCGCATTCGCCGCGCGCTCACGAGGCATGGTGATAGTCTGGTTGTGTGTTAGTATACCTGATCGGCGCAAGGTGGAGCGAAGGGCATGAGCTAAACGGACGGCGAGGTGATGGCATCCGCTCCGCCCGCTGGCCCGCGTGCTACAATGCGCATGTCCGTTGCTGGTTTGCTCGCGTAGCCGTTGCTCGCGTAGCCGTTGCTCGCGTAGCCGTTGCTCGCGTATCCAAAGAAGAGCGAGGCCTGCCCATGCCCACCGACCGCGAGCCATCTGACCGCGAGCCACCTCCTACGGAAGCCGTCATTCCAACGATCGCCGAGGCGGCGCGCCTGTTGCGCGCGGGCACTGTCTCCTCCGTCGAACTGGTCGAGCGCTGCCTGCGACGTATCGCCTGGGCCGAGCCACGCATCCACGCCTGTCTTACCATCATGGCGGAGGCCGCGCTGGCCGCCGCCCGCGCCGCCGACGAAGCATTGGGCGCCCGGCGCGCTCGCGGTCCCCTGCACGGCATTCCGCTTGGCATCAAAGACCTGATCGCCACGCGCGGTGTGCGCACCACCGCTGGCTCGCGCGTGCTGGAAGACTGGATTCCCGACGAAGACGCGATGGTGATGACCAAGCTGGCCGAGGCGGGAGCCATCGCGCTCTGCAAGACGAACACGCACGAGTTCGCCTTTGGCACGGTCACGCCCCCCACACGCAATCCGTGGCATACGGCGCGCGTGCCCGGTGGCAGCAGCGGCGGCTCGGCGGCGGGGTTGGTGGCAGGCGAGTTTCTTGGCGCGCTGGGTACCGATACCGGCGGCTCGATCCGCATCCCCGCTGGCTGGTGCGGCGTGACCGGCCTCAAGCCCACCTTTGGGCTGGTCAGCCGCGCTGGTATCATCCCCTTGAGTTGGTCGCTGGACCACGCCGGCCCCATCGCCTGGACCGTAGAAGATTGCGCGCTGCTGCTGGATGCGCTCGCTGGGTATGATGCCGCTGACCCGGCCAGCGTGGATGTCCCCCTGCTAGATTACACTGCCGCCCTCGCCAGCGCCCGCGAGCCAGCGGAGGCCGTGCGCGGCACGCGCCTGGGCATCCCGACCAGCTACTTCTCCGACGTTGTGGATGCTGAGGTGGCGGCGGCGGTGCGCGCCGCCATCCGCACCTTCACAGATCTCGGCGCCAGCGTCGAGGCGGTGGAGCTGCCGGATGAGTGGGATGATCTCTTCACCGCCGTCTACCGCGCTGTGCAGAGGCCAGAGGCCTACACCTACCACAGCGATATGGGCTGGCTGGAGTCGCGGGCTGACCGCTACTCCCCCGTGGTTCGGGCCAATATCGAAGCTGGCGGTGCCTCTCGCGCGTCGGACTACATCCGCGCCCAGCGGCGGCGGCGCACGCTGACTGAGGGGATGCGCGCGACACTGCGCGCGGTGGATGCCCTCATCACGCCGACGCTGGCCATCCCCGCGCCACTGGTGGAGCACTATGACGACGCCTTCACGGTGGATGGCCGGGCCATTGTCGGCGGCTCGCTGCGCCTCACCATGCCCTTCGATCTCACCGGCCAGCCCGCCCTGACCCTTCCCTGTGGCTTCACCGCGGACGGGCTGCCCATCGCGCTCCAACTCGCGGCGGGGCACTTTGGTGAGGCGACCCTGCTGCGGCTGGGCCATGCCTACCAGCGCGTCACCGACTGGCATACCCGTCGGCCAGAGCGAACCGGACCAGCGTGAACGGGGAGGGGATGTTCAGCCGTTTGCTCGCCGCGCGCTAGCGTGCTCGCCGCGCTCTGGGTGCCCTCTTTTGGCTTGACGGCAGGCACGGTGGAATGGTACAGTGTGGTAGACACGGGCGGTTAGCTCAGTTGGTTAGAGCGCCACGTTGACATCGTGGAGGTCACAGATTCGAGTTCTGTACCGCCCACCATCTATCCCTCGCCAGGCAACAGCCGCTGGAGCACCGCTCCGGCGGCTTTCCACTACCCCTCGCGCTCCGAGACGAAGAGGGCATAGCTCGCGCGTGTCAGCGGCAGATTGCGCCCCAGGCACCACTCCCAGAAGGGGACATAGTGCGTGCGGGCGGTGCGGTGCTCCAGCAGCATCAACTCAGAGGCGAGGCTGCCATCCTCCAAGTAGCCGCTCTCACGCCAGGCGGCATAGAGCGGCTCGTGATCGTAGGGAATGCTGCGGTGCTCAAAGCGCCAGCTATCCCCCTCGAAGGTGAAGAGACCATACTGCGCATTGATGTCGCCATTGAAGGGGCAGCCCACCGCGCTGACCACCACCACGTGTGACC
>JADMIN010000334.1 GCA_015478575.1 Ktedonobacterales bacterium
GCCCTCCTCTTCCTGGGCGGCGGCTTCCTCATCCGCGTCGCCGTTGCCCGCCTCGTCATCCGGTGGCGGGTTCGTGCCATCGTCTTTGCTGTTGCTGCTTTTGCCTTTGCCGCCGCTAGCCGGTTTGGGCTGGCTGGCGCGTTGGATGTCATCGCCGATGGGGGGGGATTTCTCCTCAATGAAGTTCACGAACGCGGTGACGGCATCACCCATCGTATCGTGCCCCGCGCGCATGGATTCACTCATCGCGCGCAGCATCTTCAGATTGCCATCGGAGATTTCCTTCCCGGAGCGGCTTTCCACTTCGGCGATGACACGGGCCAGGAATTCGCTGCCCTTCATCTCGGGTTCCTCCTGTGGTTCAGTTTCTATCGTCACACGCCGCGCGTGGGGCGCGCTGGGGGGGAAGGTGGCGCCAGGATAGCGATTGATGAGCGTGACGCGGCAACGGTCCTCAATGAGCCGGATATTGCGCATCGCCTCATCCGTGAGCTGGTTTGAACTGGCTAAGGCGCGTTCCCCTTTGAGGATCATCGCATTGGGGGTCGCGCCATCATACACGATGCTGTATTCCGCGAGCGTGGCATCCACTTCCGGGCTGCACAATACCTGCGTCATGGCATTGCTACCCTCTTTTTTGACCTCGTAGGTTTGCCCGGGCCAGTGATTGCACGATCCCCAATCCAGCATGTCCATGCCACAGACGTTGCACCAGAAGTGCAGTGGAATGAAGCCAACGCTGATATCCTGGTAGATGCCACCCTCGATGCCCTGAATGACATCGAGGGTGTTCATGCCATTAGGGATGCGCATGCCGCGCAACATGTACGCTAAACTGAGGCACGCCGCCATCGGCAGGCCACCAATGGTGGTATCCACATCCTCGCCATAGTAGGAGCGCCCGATGTTGAGCTGCGAATGCTGGTGGGAATCGCAGACGGCGACCCCCGCGCTGGCGTTTTTCGCGAATTGCCCAAGCGTCCATAACGACATGCGCGTAAAGTAGGCATCCATCTCCTGACTGCTGATCTGCGTCGGGAAGACATATACCTGCGCGGGATCGAGCGGCGCGCGCGCCATGTTACTTAGCAGCGCCATGTCGGCGTCGTTCGGGACGCCATTAGGACGCGCGGCGCTCACCGCGATCTGGGCGCGGGTAGCGACCAAGGGATAGCTGGTGCGCACCTTGGCCAGCGTGCGCCGTTGCTGCACCGCAGTAATGAAGCGTTCCCAATCGGGGGGCGTCTCATCAAATTGCTGGTAGTGGCTGGCGAGATGGTCGAAACATGCTTTCAGATCAGCGTCAGGGATATCGGCCTGTTTGAGGCGGGCCATCGCGGCGGTGACGCCACGCCACACACATTCCAGATCGCCGCTAGCGTTGACCTGGTGATGGGGCAGTTTATACGCGGTTTTCTTTTCCGCTTCAGCGCCAGTGGCCCCATCATACCAGGCGTGCGCCTGTTGATATTTGCTCCAATCCTGATTGTCGCTCGGCCCCAGAATGGCGTTCTGGGTCTTGCTATCCCACGCCCAGGCTGCACTTTTATCGGCGCTCAGCGTTTTGGTGAAGGGCACGGCGGGCATGGCGTGTCACCTCAATTCTGCAGCAGTTGCGCCTGGAACACGACATTGAGCGGCCCGGTGCCCGTGTTGTGTGTAAAGGTGATGGCGGCTTCCAGGAAATCGCCGTCGGCGATAGCGGTTTTGGTGGGGTCGAGGGACCCCACGACGCTGATACGCGCGGCGGTGCTGCTGAGCAGGGAGATCGGCGTGCCGCCAACCAGGACGGAGACGCCATTCTTCTTGATATCCACCGTATAGATGTCGTTGCCCGTGAGGGGCGTGATGGCGGCGACGCGCACATCTTTGAGCAGACCGGCGCGGCTGGCGATGCCGAGCGGGAAATTGGTCGCCGATGCGCCAGTAGCCTGGAAGCCCACGAAGGTTTCCACCGAGGCGGACGGCGTATTAGCTGGCCCCTCGAACTGTGCATTACTGGCGTTCCAGTAGCCAACGAGTTGATCGGACATGCGAAAGTACCTCGTTTCACGCGAAATGGGGGAAGGCGCGGAACATTATAGCGCCGGAAGCGTGGGCGGGGGTGGCGGCGTGATGGGATCGGGTTCCACGGGCAACGTAACGTCTGGCGCAACGGTCTCCGCTGGCGCGACCACCGGTTCCGGCGCTACGGCGGTCTCCACCGGCGCAGCAGGCGCGACTTCTGGCGCGGCGGCAACGGGTTCCGCCGCGCGGGGAGCCTCAGCGGTCGCGACGTCGCTGGCGGTAGACGGGGGCGCTGCCTCCGGCGTAGGGCTGGCGGCGGCATCGGCGAAGACGAAGCCCATGCCGAAGGTCGGTTCCTGAGCCGTGACCGCGCTATTGCTGGTGTAGGCGCTCCACAACGCTTCCAGTTTCGTGGCGGTCGCCGGATCAAGGACGATGAGTTCAACGTTGGCCGTATAACTCGTGAGATTGCCGGGAAGTTCTGGGCTAATCTCGATACGCACGCCTTTAAGGGCGACATGCGTGTTGCCGTTCGCGGTCTGATCGGTGTAGACGTAACGGAAGGCTTCGAGCTTGCGTAGGCGATAGGTGACAGTATCCACGATGAAAACTCCTTGTGGTGATGGGGTTAGCGCGTCAGCACGCGCGGTGGCCGTGTCGCGGTGCGCTGGCGCGCAGTAATACCATGATCGGGTTTGGGACAGGTGCAATGCGTGGGGCAGCACTGGCAACGCGGGCAGCAATCTTGCCGCATCGCCTGACAGGGGCGACACCAGCGTTGCTCATGGTTCCAGGGTGGAGAGGACATCGATTACTCCTTCTTAATCGCCCGTCCACGGCTCCGCGTCCGCCGCGTCTGAAGGATCGCCCGCCGGGATGAGATCGCATTGACATCGATCGTGCGCGGGCGGATACGCATCGCCGGACGGGAACGCTTCGCCGAAAGGCACGACGCCCGCATAGGCGTTGTCGCGGCAAGGGGTGGGTCCCGTCGCCCCGGCATACGGGTCGGGATCGGCGGTCGTGCGCCAGACGTTGCCCTCGTAGCCGTTGCGGCTCCAGGTCGTGGAACTGGCGTTGTAATAGTTCAGGCTCGTTTCATAGCCTGCGATATCATCGGCGCGCCCGTCGGCCATCCCATCAAGCGTCGCTTGCACCGCCGCGCTGGCCGTGTCCACATCATCGCCATTTTCCAGCGCGGTCAGCAGCGTCGTCGCCAGCCGGTCGCGCGTGGTGCGCTGGATACCCTGCGACCGTTGGCGCGCCGCCTGGCCGAGCTGGTCGATGATCTGCTGATTGGTGAGGTTGAAGATTCCCGGCAACCCGCCATGGTCGAGCGCGTCCTGCCCACCCACGTTGTAGGCGTCCACGGCATACGTGATGAGCAGATCGCCCCACCCGGCGTCATAGTCAGGGATATCCTCCAGCAAGAGTTGCCGGATGCTGGCGCGTACCGCATCGCGTTCAGCGCCGCTGAGGCGCACCGGCAACCCCAGTTCGCGCCCCTCGATGAGCGCCGCCACGCCATCTTTGAGATCGGGGTCGATGCGCTTGCTAATCAGCACGGACCGGTTGAGATGGACATCCAGGACGCGCTGCACGGTCGCTTTGCGCACGCGTTGCGCCGTGAAGCGTTCCCCTGCCGCTGCCGTGAGCCGTTTCCGCACGGCCAGGCGCGGCGCGGAGGGCGGGCGGTAGCCGGTTTGCATATCCACGCTGCGCGCCAGGGCCACGTCGCTGAGGACGCGAAAGAAGCTGGTTTGCAACGCCTCGCGTTCCGCAGGGGTCAACGTGGCGCGCTCCGCCTCCCCGCTCAATGGCGCGGTGAAGACCACACCGTCACCACGCGCTATCGTCACGCGATCCAGCGTCATGGTGAGGTCCGGCAAATCGATCACCGGTGTTGGGGTGTCGGCATCTACATAGGCTAGCGTGATATGGGGCGTAAACCCATGCAGGTCACTGATCTTGTGCGTCATGCCTTGCGCTTCGAGCACATCGCGCAAGGCATGGCGCATCTCCAGCAATCCTGGACTATCGACACTGGCATACACCGCCTGGGGCTGCCCCTCAGGGGCGGTGAAGCGGCCCAGGCCAGATATCCGC
>JADMIN010000335.1 GCA_015478575.1 Ktedonobacterales bacterium
CCCCATTGCCGTGCGCAGGCGGTGCAGTTGCGCCGCGACGAACCAAGGCTACGAGCGGCGGACCTAGCGGTCGTCCTAATCGGCCTAGGCACGCCAGAGGAGGCACGCGACTTCCGCACGCGGCTGGCCTTGCCGTTCCCGATCCTTAGTGATCCCGAACGCCTCAGCTATCGGCGCTATGGGCTGCTGCGCATGAGCGGAGGGCGTGAGTCGAACCCGCGGGGCGCGGTGCGCTTGGTGAAAGCCATCGTGCGCTATGGCGGCGCCTACAGCGCGCACCAGGATATGACGCAGCTCGGCGGCGTCTTTGTGGTGGATCGCGCGGGCCTGCTCCGCTTCGTCTATCGCTCCGAGCGCACCTCCGATCACCCGCCCACCGCCGACCTCATCCGCGCCGTGACGCCATCGCCAGGGGCCATCACGTGATCGCTCGCGCCCAGGTATGAGGAGCATGGCGTGGATATCGAAGCGTATCTGACACAGGCAAGGACACCTGCCGGGTTCCCGCTGAGACGCCAGCGTGGTGTGCCATAGCCTCAGCAGCCGTACAGGCACGCCCGTCCGCATTCACCTCCTGTCAATCCTTTTGGCTGCCGCTCTATCCCAAACGGGCGCGGTGCTCATCTGGCATAGCGCTCATCTGGTCGCGGCGTGCCTGGAGCGGCAGGTGCCCCAGAGCGGCGGATCCGAGCTAGCCCGCCTTCACCCGCTGGGCGACGCGGTAGGCCAGACCGTAGATCGAGAGCATCGGATTGACGCCTGAGGCCGTGGGGAAGCCACTGGCATCAGCGATGAAGAGGCCGCGCGCGCCGTAGACCTCGCCGTAGGGGTCGGCCACCGCCTCGCGTGCGGCGCCGCCGAAGCGGCAGGTGCCCATCTGGTGCGCTGTGCCCAAGAGCACCCGGTTGCGCTCGATGCCCCGCCGCTCGATCTCCCCTAGGAAGCGCTGGAGTTGGGCTTCGGGGACCGCCCCCGGTCGGCCATTCTCGGTCTCCAGCGTCAGCTTCGGGTTGAAGAGGTGGGTCACGCCGATACCCCCACCGCTGAGGATGATGCGGGTGATCTCGCGCAGGCCGCGTGTCAGGTGGGCGCGATCAAGGGCGTTGGGCCAGTAGTGGATCACCGGGTCTCCCTGCTTATCCAGTGTGATACTGCCCTCGCCAGTATCGCGCGTGAGCACGATGAGCGACGCCTGGTGCGCTACCCGTGCCATCTGGCGCTTGTGGTCCTGTCCATCTTCCCACGGCACGGCCAGCGCCAGCAGCCCCGGATGCGCTGGCATGACTTCAAAGCGGATGCCATAGCCGCCGCGCAGGCGCGCGAACTGGTCGGAGAGCACCGTCTGCGGCGAGCCTTTCCACGACTCAATTGGCTCCCGGTAAAGGCCCCCCACCGCGACCACCGGATGCAGCCGCAAGTGCAGCCCGATGTTGGGATTGGTCAGTCCAGAGCGCAGCAGCAGCGCCGGCGACTCCACCGAGCCGGCGGCGACGACTACCAGAGGCGCGCGCACCATCACCTTGCGCCGCGCGCCGGTCGCGTCATCAGGCGCCCAGCCCTCCACGCCCACCGCGCGCCCCGCCTCGATCAGCACGCGCTCGACGGTGCAGCGAACGACGAAGCGCGCGCCGCGGTCGTGGGCATCTTGCAGGAAGGTGAGCATGGTGGACTGCTTGCGCCCATAGGGGCAGCCGAAGCCACAGGCCCCGCAGCGCTGCCAGCACTCCGAGGCGTTGCGTGGAATGCGCCGCCAGTCGTAGCCCAGCTCTTGGCAGCCGTGCTGGAGCGCGGCATTGTTGGGGTTCGGCTCGCTATCCGCAGTGGTGACGCCGAGGCGCCGCTCGGCAACAGCAAAGCCGAGCTGATGGTCCGCGCTGGTCGCGCCCGTTAACCCATGCTCGCGCTCCCACTCTTCCAGCACGTCCGGCGGCGTGCGCAGTGACGTGCTCCAGTTCACCACGGTGCCGCCGCCCAGGCACGAACCGGCCTGCACGACCATACCCAGATCGGCGGTGGTGAGCAGCCCGCGCCGCAAGAAGAGCTGCCGCATCATCTCGCCCTCGCGTCCGGTGAAGTCGGCCTCGTTGTAATAGCCGCCTTTCTCCAGCACGAGCACATCTTTGCCAGCGGCGGCCAGTTCCGCCGCCATGAGGCCACCGCCCGCGCCAGAGCCGACGATCACCACATCGGCGGTGAGCGTGAGGTCGCCAGCCACGGGCAGCGTGCGGATGCGTTTGGGCGCGGCCTCCGGTGTTGGGGGCGGCGGCGCGGGAGTGTAGCCAATCGCGGGCCAGTTGGGGTTCAGCCCATCGGGGCCGGTCGCGGTATAGAAGACCGCGGCGGCCAAGCGCTTGAGTCCCTGGAAGCCCTGGCGCATCTTCGCCAGAGCATGCGTGCTCATGCGGCGCAACGCGGCCTGGCGCGCGGCGAGCGACATCCGCGGGAAGCTCCGCGGGCGCCCCAGCAACAGCAGCCCGGCGAGCGGGCTGCCCAGGAGATCCAGCAGTTGCTTGAAGTCCGCCTGTGTTTGCGACGATTGCTGCCCCAACGCCTCAGCCATGAGCTGTGCCACGCCCAGGTCACTGGCGGTGCGCGCATAGAAGCCGTGGGGATCGCCCTCACCAGGCGGCGGGGGCACGGCGGGAATCAATGCCTCACACACCGCCTCTAGGGTGCGCAGTTGCGCGGGAGAGAGCCAGCTCGCGCCCGTGGTGGTCTGTGTCGGCCGCTCTTGCGTCGTCGCCATATCGTGCCTCCTCCCGCGGAGGGGCAGCCGTGCGGCAGACCTGCCGCGCGCCCACGCCCCACCCCACACGCTTCTCAATGCCCTTGTTTATGAGTGATCCGCGCCGTGGCCGCATGCCGTGGCTATATGCCGTGGCTGCATTGTACACCGTCGCCGCAAGGGGGTCGTTCCGCCCACGCCGCGCCCTACACGCGCCGGTTGCCTCCAGTGGTATACCGTCTCGCACATGCGCGCCGGGCGTGGCCTGGAAACGTGCGGGCAGAGCGTGCGGGCAGAGCGTGCGGGCAGAGCGTGCGGGCATGATATACTGTGCGTGCGCTGGGCGCATCGTTGGCAGAGTGTGGAGCGCTCGCCGGGCGCATCCCGCGTGACGAGCGCGAGCGACCAGCGAGCGCGATGACGCCGATGATCTCACCCATCCTAGTGATCCGACCTCCTCATGATGCGCTCATCTATTCGCGCGCGGCGCCGTACCCGACTCGCCCCCCAACGGCGCGTTGACGCGGCCTGGCGCTGGCTGGCGGAGTTGCCGCTGGGCGTTCTTCTCGTCGTGGGAGGCGCGGGTGCGCTCGACGCTTCGAGCGACCTCGCCAATACGTTCGGCGGCCCGCGGCGGAGCGGTCCGCTCGTCGCTGTGGCGCTCTGCCTGACCATCGCGCTCGCCTTCGCCTGCTTTCTGCGCGCGCTGCGCCCCGACCCATGCCCGCCGCGGCACCAAGCGGCACGGCTGCTGTTGCTCCCGCTCGCGCTTTGGGCGCTCTGGACGGGCGCGTAGACCCTGCGGGTGATGGTCCAGAGTTGGACGCGCGCCGCCGCCAGCGCCGCGAACTATGGCAGCGACGACATGTTCTATAATCACTACAACGCTTGGCTCACCCTCCATGGGCAGAACCCCTACACGGGCCAGCGGCTCTCTGGTGCTATCGGCTACTTCCACATCAACGCCTATACGCCCATCGCGCGTGGGCGCTTCGCCGACCCCCAGCATGACCCCAGCGGCGCCGAGCGCGACACCATCGCCGCCGAGTTTTTGGCGCACCCCCAGACCCCGCCGCCAGAGATTGATCCACGCACAACACACAGCTATCCCGCGGGCGCGTTCCTGCTGGCGCTGCCAGCCGTCTGGGCGGGACTCCCCAGCATCGCCTGGCCGCAGATGGCCGCGCTGCTGGCGCTCTGGCTGGCGGTGGCGCTGGCCACGCCGCGCCGCTGGCGCCCCGCGGTGGCGCTGCTGCCCCTGCTGGAAGTCGATGGTGCGCGGTTGGCGGCTGGGCGCTACTTCGAGATCTGGCCACTGGTCTTCCTGAGTGGCGCTTGGTTGACCGCGCGCCGCGGCTGGCC
>JADMIN010000336.1 GCA_015478575.1 Ktedonobacterales bacterium
CCTCGCATCCCTTTTACTATGCGCTGCCCGCGCCACTCGATGCCGTGACGTTTTTAGAGGTGACACCACAGGGGCAGGCACCCTTGCAGATGCAGGACTTCCGCGCCCGCAACGAGTCCTTCGTCGCGGGGGGCGGTGCCATCCTCAACGCCACGCAGGCTGAAGACTATAACCGGCTGGTGGCGCGGCGTCTGCTCAACATCGAGGGTGCGGACTGGCAGCGGCGCTACGAGGCGCTCTACGATGTCTTGCACCGCATGCTCGGCCTGCGGGTGGATGATGGGCTGGTGGCCGATCCCAGCGGCGTCGTGCGTCAGTTCTTGCCCGTGGTGGATCGTCCGCATCTGGAGCGCTTGGTCGAAGGTCTAGAGAGCATCCAGCGTATTCACCGCGACATTGACGAGTATGGCAAACTGCGCGCGACGCTCGCTGGCGTGGTGGAGGCGCGCAAGAAGTATCACGAGGCGGTGCTGAGCAACGCGGCGCTGGGTTGGCTGCGCACCGCTTGGCAGAGCGACGAGGAGGCGCAGGCGTTGGCCGCGTGTGAGGCCGCGCTGCGCGAGGCGGAATCCAGCGCGCGCCAAGCCGAAGGAGAAGAAGAGGCGGCCTATGCGGAGGAGGGAGCGGCCCGGCGCGAATTAGAGGCGCTCCAGCAGTTGCACCAGGGCGAGGTGGTACAGGCGGTGGCGCGCGCCAATGAGGCCCTGACCAGCGCCCAGCACGACCAGGATTACGTCGCGCGCGAGCTGCGCACGGCGGAGGAGCGCCTGCGGCGGGCCGAGACCTCAGTCTCTTCAGCGCACACCTCTCTCAGCGCCGAAGAGGAGCGCGCGCGCGCTCGTCTCACCGAGCTGCGCGCGCGCGCCAGCCGCGCGCTGGGCGCCCTGCCCTCCGCGACCGAGGAAGCGTGGGCGCGGCTCAGCGCCTCTCCAGCGGATCAACCGCTGGCGGACGCCCTACATGCCGCCTGGGTCGCGCTAGATGGCTCGCTGGGCATGCTCCAGGAGCAAGCGAAACGCATCGAGGAGACGACGGCGGCGCTCTCCTCCGCGCGCCAGAGTGAGCGCGACGCGCGCGCGCAGCACGAGGCCACCGTGCGCGCCGTGCAGACGGCGCGCCAGGCCCTCTGGAAGCGCTGGGACACGATGGTGCAACGCTGGCCGGTGGGGCTGGGACGCGCGCCGAGCGCCGAGCCGAGCACGATGGCCCTGCCACCCCTCGCGGATGCCTGTACGCAGGAGTTGGACGCCGCCCACCAGCTCGCGCACGAGGCCAGCGCCCGTGCCGCGCGTCTGGAGGTCCGCATCGCCGACACCGACGCAGAGCGGCTGAAGCTGGAGGCCGAGATCGGCGCGACGCAGAGCGAGCCGCTGCCGCCGCTCTCGCCAGAGCGCGAGCGCGCCCTCGCACGCCTGCGCCAGATGGATCACGGTGTCGCGCCGCTCTATCGTCATCTCGACCTCGCCCGTGAAGGGATACCCTGGGCCGAGGCCATTGAGGGGCTATTAGCGCATCTAGATGTGCTGACGCTGCTGACACTCGCGATCCCGATAGAGCAAGCGCGAGCGGCCATTGGCGATGAGGTGGATTGGCATGTGCTCTTGCCCAACCCCGCCAGTGGCAAACCCAGCCGAGGCGCGCTCTCAACCGTCCTGGTGACGACACACCCGGATGCGCGACGCTATCTGGATGCCCTGCTTGGGGCGTGTCTGCTCGCGCAGGAGCCACCACGCGGCGGCGATTACCTCTGCCCCGATGGGCGCTACCGGCTAGGCGATCTGACGGGCACGGTCTGCCCGCGCAAGCGCTCACAGGCGCTGCTAGGCATCGTACGGCGGCAGGCGGCGGCGGCGGCGCGGCGCGAGGAACTGGCACGCGAGCGTACCGACGTCGCCCGCGAGTTGGAGGACCTGCGCGGCGCCCTGCGTGCCGAGCGCGACGCCATGACCCACGCCCAGACGCGCATCCGCACGCTCTCCGAGGTGGCGCACATGCTCGATGAGGTGGAGCAGCGACGCGGCGAGATGCGAACGTTACGCGAGGCCGAAGAGAGCGCGTCGGTGCGGCTGGTGGCGGCGGGTCGCGAGGTGGAGGCCACCACCGCCGAGGATGAGGACGCCCGCGCACGCTGGGCTGATGCCACCGCGCCCTATGCCGCCCTGGCTGATCCCACCCAGTTGCCCATGGCGCGCGCCACACTGGCGCAGGCCATCGCCGACACCATCGCGCGCGCCACCGAAACCCGCGGGCGCCTGACCCAGTTGCGGACACAGCTACGCACCGCGGAGGACGACCACGGCGCCGAGCGCGAGGCGCACGGCATGGCGCGCGCGCGCATGGAGCAGGTGGACGCCAAGACACGCGAGGCGCAGCGGCTGCTCAACCAGGCGCGCGGCGCCCTGCGCGACGCTGGCCTAGAGGACTTCGAGACGCGCATTACGCACCTCCAGCGGCGCCTCAAGACGACCGAAGAGCGCGCCCGCCAGACCGGCGTGGCCAAGGGGATCGCGCTCCACCAACTTGAAGCCGCGCGCCAAGCGCAGGTGGCCCGCGCCCAAGCGGCGGAGCAGTCCGCGGCGGCGCTGGCCGAGCGCAATGGCGCTTTCAGCCAGCTCCTCAACGCCGTCGCCGATAGCCTGGACCTGCCCGCGAATCAGGTGGATGATCCCGTGCGCTACGCACGCCAACTCACCAAGGGGCGTGAGAGCCGCCAGCGGTTGGAGGATGACGTGCCACGCGCCTATAGCGCCGCCGAGCGCGAGCAGGATGGCTTCCTCGTCGCGGTGGCGGAATACCAGGCACTCGTGGGAGCGGACGACCGCTTCGGCCTGCGCGCGCCGGGCAAGCACGGCATGTCACTCGCGCCGCAAGGCTGGCTGCTGGATGTCGTGCCGCGACTGGAGGGCACGAACGACATTCGTCTGCTCCTCAGCTTCCTCGATGGCAACATCGAGCAACTGCGGCAGACGCTCTCGCAGCGCGTGACGCGCGTGGTGCGCGATATTATCCTGGGTGAGGTGGTGAGCCACTTGGTGGACCAACTCACGCGGGCGCAAAGCATCATCGAGGGGCTGAACGAGCGACTGGCCAACGCGCGCTTCTTCTCGCGTAACACCCGCTTCTCGCTCAAGCTCTCGGTGCGTCTCGCGCACCACCCCGACATCCCCTTCGATCACGTCGCCATCGCCACCGCGCTACTCGAGCACGGGCGCGCGATGCCCGCGGGCGTGCAGGGACAACTCACCGCCATCTTCGCGACCTGGCTGGACGAGCAGATGCGCGGGCAGACGCAGCCATCGGTCGAGGCGCTGGTGGAGCAGTTGGATTACCGCCGCTGGGTGGACATCTCGCTCTTGCACTGTGATGACCTCGATCCGCGCACCCGCCCGTGGGATAGCGCGGTGGCGGGCTTCGGCAGCGGCGGCGAGCAGCGCGTGCCGGTCTACGTGCTCCTGCTGACCGCGGCGGCTATGCAATTCGCCGTCTCGAACGCGCCGCTGCGGCTGTTGATGCACGATGAGGCATTCGCCAAGATGGATCAGCGCAACGCTGATCTGGTCGTGCGCTTTGCTCAGCAACTCGGCATGGGTCTGGTGATCGCCAGCCCCAACCTCGATCTCTTTGCCGAGGGCGTCAGCTATGCCACGGCCTACCGGCTGCGACAGCTACCCAACGGCCACATCGCGCGCGAGGCACTGCACCTGCGCGCCGCCCCGCCGCCCGATGTGGCCGATGACGAGGTGGAGGTCGCCGCGCGCGAGCCAGCGCTGCGCCCAGTGGAGGGACGCTAATCGGGACACCGTAGGTCATCGCGCTGGAGCGGGACGCACGTCTTCTTCAACATCCCCATTCCAGCGAATACCACCACTGACGACGTCGGCCTCTACGCCGCTTCGGCCTGGAGTCGCGCTTCCGCACAGCTACAGTACTCCAATCTGTATCTGTACAAGGTCTCCTAGAGAAGGGATACTAGCATGGCAGCCACCACTGAAGGGCGGGGCGAATTCCGCTCCCTTGTTGGCGCGGCGGCCAAAGCGGAGAGACCCCATCCTCGCGGCTCGCCGCCCAGGCGGGCCGTGTG
>JADMIN010000337.1 GCA_015478575.1 Ktedonobacterales bacterium
TGGAAGTGCTTTCATCCCTCCAGTCTACCACGTTTTGGCGGCTTTCAAGACAGTCTCTGAGACCAAGGTAGGATAGAGGGGTGAGCCAGTAAAGAGCGTGTAGAGCGCATTGAGCAGTGCTACGCCCGGCTTGCGCCGCATGGAACACTAGCCGCGGAGGCGAGCGAAGGCTTCGGCGCCCGCGGCGCTGGCATCTCGGCGGTCCATCCGCCCAATCGTCCCGCGGCCTCTTCAGTATATTGCGCCAGTATGCTATGCTAGCACAGCGCGAGGTATCGCCGCCTGTGTGTCCCACGTGCGTGGCGCTGGCATGCCGCCAGCCATGCCCTATCAAGGGGAGGAGTGGCCGCAATGACGGAATTGATCTGGGACGGCAAATATGACAAGGATGGTCGGCGCGTCGCGCCCGTGCGCATTGCCTTGCCTTTCCAGACGGTCGAGACGGTCAATGAATCGGCCCAGGCCCGCGCCCAGCAATATGACCTCTGGCAGCAGGGCCAGCCGACCGCGTGGCGCAACCGCTTGATTTGGGGCGACAAGAAGTACGTCCTGCCTTCGCTGCTGGCTGAACTGGCTGGCAAGGTGAACCTGATCTATATTGACCCGCCCTTTGCCACCGGCGCCGACTTTTCCTTCACCACGACCCTGCCCGAATCCGATGAGAGTTTCACCAAAGAGCCGAGCATGATCGAGCAGAAGGCTTATCGTGATATCTGGGGCCGTGGGCTGGATAGCTACCTGCAATGGTTCTACGAGACAGTGGTAGTGCTGCGCGAGTTGCTGGCTGAGGATGGCAGTATGTATGTGCATCTGGACTATCACGTCAGTCATTATGTCAAGAGCGGGGTATTAGATGAAGCTTTTGGACCAGAGGCCTTTCTAAGCGAGATTATTTGGCAACGCACGAACGCGCATAACATTACCCCCAGATACTATCTGCGGATTCATGACGTTATCTTGGTCTACGCCAAATCACAAGCATATACTTGGAACACTCAGTTCACTCAATATTCGCCTGAGCAACTGAGGCGATACAAACCCGATGATGAAGGGCGACTGTATACTGGCCAAGACCTCACTATGTCCGCATCAACAAAAGCTCGCAATTTTGAATGGCGCGGCAGTAGGCCCGCAGCAAACAGAGGATGGGCACTATCCTATGAGCAGCTTGAACGACTTTGGGCGGAAGGCCGGATTCTTACCAAGGTAGACGGCAGCCCCCGGCTAGATGGTATGAAGGTATATCTTGATGAGACCGAGGGCAAGCGCGTGACTGACCTCTGGACCGACATCTCTCGCGTTGGCAATACAAGCGACGAGCGGATTGACTACCCTACCCAAAAGCCCGAAGCGCTGCTGGAGCGCATCATCCGTGCGTCCTCCAACGAGGGCGACCTTGTGCTCGATTGCTTCTGCGGCAGTGGCACGACGGCGGCGGTGGCCGAGAAGCTGGGCCGCCGCTGGATCACCTGCGACCTGGGCCGCTTCGCCATCCATACCGCGCGCAAGCGGTTGCTGAGCATTGCCAATGTGAAACCGTTTGTCGTCCAGAACCTCGGTAAGTATGAGCGGCAGGCGTGGCAGGTGGCCGAATTCGCTGAGGGCGACGCCACCCAGGCTCCGGCGGCGCAGCTCGCCTATCGGCGCTTCATGCTCGACCTCTACCGCGCGCAACCGCTGGAAGGGCACACCTGGCTGCATGGCGTGCGCGATGGGCGGCTGGTGCATGTGAGTGGGGTGGAAGCGCCGGTGGCTGAGGGGGACGTGCGCCAGATTGTCAAGGCGTTCTGGAAGATCACGGGCGAGGCGGCGACCAATGGCGTAGATATCCTCGGTTGGGACTTCGCGTTCGAGTTGAATGAGGTCGCACGCCAGATGGCCGCTGAGGCCAACGTCCACGTCAAGTTCAAGCGCGTTCCCCGCGAAGTGCTGGAGAAGCGCGCCGTCGAGCAGGGGGACATCAAATTCTTTGAGTTGGCGGCCCTCGGCGCGCAGATTAGCCAGCAGGATCGCGAGGGCGTCGGTGGCACCGCGCGCGATCATGGCCCGCACGTCACCGTCACGCTCAGCGACTTCATCATGCCGCCTGATGACGTGCCTGAAGACGTGCGGCACGCCGTCAAGCACTGGAGCCAGTGGATTGACTATTGGGCGGTGGATTGGAGCTATCAGGGCGATACCTTCCACAACATGGCCCAGACGTATCGCACGCGCAAAGATCCTAAGCTCCAGACCAGCCTCTCGCACACCTACGCGGAGCCAGGCGTCTATGCCATCGTCGTCAAGGTGATTGATATCCTGGGCAACGACACCACCAAATCGCTGAAGGTGGAGGTGCGCTAGCTCGCGCTTCATAGCGGGGGAGGGCAAGCGGGTGTGGTGGGCTAGGCATTAGCGTGCCCGTATGGCCGCAAACGGTGCGGAGAGTTCCATCTCTCTTCTCGCGCAAGGGAAGGGGGCTAGGGGGTTAGGCATGCCACGGACGAAGAAGAGCGCTACCGGCACGCAGCCTGGGCTTTTCGATGTCGAGCACTATCTGAGGACAGCGCCGTGCGTGCCGCTGCTGCGCCAGAAGGTGGCCGAGTGGCGCGACCGCGAGTATACGGGCGCGACCGCTATCACGCGCGAACTGCTGCGCTGGTGGTTCCAGAATGACCACCGGCTGCCGGATGGGCGGCTCTTCCGCTACCACGACTCGCAGCGCGAGGCCATCGAGACGCTGATCTATGTCTACGAGGTCGAGCGCGTCCGCACGCGGCAGGCCCTCTTGGAGCGCTATGCGCGCACGGGTGAGCCGCTCCGCCTGCCGCCCGGTGACGACTTCGCGCGCTATTGCACGAAGATGGCGACCGGCTCTGGCAAGACGAAGGTGATGTCGTTGGCCATCGCGTGGCACTACTGGAACGCCGTGCGCGGTGGCGACGACGAAAGCTACGCGCGCACCTTCCTCATCATCGCGCCGAATATCATCGTGCTGGAGCGCCTCAAGAGCGACTTCGCGGGCGGGCGCATCTTCCAGACGGACCCGCTGATGCCGCCCCACCTGCGCTACCTCTGGGAAGTCGAGACGATGGTACGCGGCGACGGCGAGCGCCCCGACGCTGAGGGGCTGGTGCTGCTGACCAACATTGATCAGCTCTATGACCGCTCCGGGAATGCCCATAACGCCCACGGCGACGAGCCGGAGGCGCTGACCGCCGTCCTCGGTCCCAAAGCGCCGCCCACTCGGAGCGAGTCCGCCATGTTTGCTGAGTTGATCGCGCGGCGGGATGGCAAACTGCTCGTGCTGAATGACGAGGCGCACCACACACACGACGAAGATAGTGAGTGGAACAAGGTCATCGCGCGGCTGCACGAGGCCACCCCTATCGCCAGCCAACTCGATTACTCCGCCACACCGCGCTTCCGGAAGGGCGCCCTCTTTCCCTGGGTGATCTCGGACTACCCCCTCAAGCAGGCCATCGTGGATGGTGTCGTCAAGCGTCCCTTCAAAGGCGTCGCTGACATTCAGGACGTTCCCTCGGAATACGCCAGCATCAAGTATCGCGGTTATCTGGTCGCCGCCGTGGAACGCTGGCGCGAGTACCGAGAACAGCTCGCGGGTGTGGGCAAGCGTCCGCTGCTCTTCATCATGCTCAATAACACTGATGAGGCCGACGATGTGGGGGCCTATCTGCGGGCGGCGTTTCCTGAGGACTTCGCGGGGGAGAAGTTGCTGGTCATCCATACCAAGAGCGACGGCGAGATCACCACCAAAGATCTGGAGCAGGCGCGCAAGGTCGCTCGCGACGTGGACAATCCGAGCTGCCCCGTCAATGCCATCGTGAGCGTGCTGATGTTGCGCGAAGGCTGGGACGTGCGGAACGTTACCGTTGTCGTGGGCCTGCGCCCCTACTCGGCTAAGGCTAACATTCTGCCAGAGCAGACGATCGGGCGCGGGCTGCGGCTGATGTTTCGGGGGCAGGGTATCGGCTACACGGAGCGGGTGGATATCATCGGCAACAAGGCCTTTCTGGCCTTTGTGGAGGATTTGGAGCGGCTGGAAGAGTTGGAATTCGGGTCGTTCGAGATCGGCAAAGAC
>JADMIN010000338.1 GCA_015478575.1 Ktedonobacterales bacterium
ACCTTCGGCCGCGCTGATGGCGCTGCGTGACGTGCCTGATATCCACCTGCGCGCGACGCACTTCGGGCCAACGGTCTTTGGCCTCTCACGTCGCCAGCAGGCCGCCAACGTGTTTCGCGGCCTGACCGGCATGACGGACCTGGTTGGGCTGGCCTGGTACATCCGTCGGCACCGCATCCAGATCATCCACGGGACGGAGAAACCGCGCGACGCCTTCTATGGCGCCTTGCTGGCGATGGCGACCGGCGCCCATACGGTCACGCACCTGCATGTGAAATGTGAGGATTGGCTGAGTCCATTGACCCAATGGGCGCTGCGACGTGGCGATGGCATTATCGGCGTCTCACGCTTCGTGGCTGGCTCGGCCGTGGCGATGGGCTACCCCGCCAACCGGGTGCATTACGTGCTCAACGGGCTGGATGCCTCGCGCTGGGACGCGGACACCGATGGCGGCCCCATCCGCCGCGAGTTTGGCATTGCCCCTGAAGCGCCGCTGCTGGGGGTCATCTCACGCCTCTTTCACTGGAAGGGGCATACCGAATTGCTGCGCGCACTCGCCATCGTGCGTGAGGAGGTGCCGGGCGTGCGGCTGCTGATCGTGGGCGAAGATGATGTGCGCGGCGCGCCGGAGCGTGGCAGCTACACCGCTGAATTGAAAGCGCTGACCAGTGAACTGGGGCTAGACGACACAGTGATCTTCACAGGCTTTCGCGCCGATGTCGCCAGTATTCTAGCGGCGTGCGACATCTATACCATGCCCACATTCGAGGAGCCATGCGCGGTAGTATTCTTGGAGGCGATGGCGATGAAGAAGCCGGTGGTCGCGCTAGAGAGCGGTGGCACGCCGGAGTTGATCGAGCAAGGCAAAGCGGGGCTGCTCTCAGCGCCAGGCGATATCCCCCAACTGGCGGCCAATATAGTGCGGCTGATTCGTGATGCTGATCTGCGCCAGCGGCTGAGCGAGTATGGGCGTCGGCGCGTCGAGGAGGATTTCACACCCCAGCGCATGGCGGATGAATGTGAGGCGATCTATCGGCACATAGTGGGAACCTAACCCCTCGCCGCTTCCTTGGGGAAGAGAAGGGAATACACATCTATCCCCGTTCTCGTCCTTGACGCGGAGACCGCGGCGAACGGAAGACGCTGGATGAGTGGCGCGCAAACGCCATCCCGCTATAGGCGGGAATCGCCTCAAGCGTAGGAACGTCCGATGGATCAGAAACCGGGGCCTCGCTGGTGGGGCGCGCCGGCCCGGCGCGCCCAAGAGAGCGACGCTTCTTGGCGGGCGGAATGCCCAACACGACATGCGCCCGCGCGAGGATGCCCAGCAGGAGGCCGACGAAAAGGAGGACGCGCTCGTTGGTCAGCCCCAGGTCCACATAGGCGAAGGTCACGAGCATGGGAATCATCGCGACGCAGGTCACGAGCAGGGCGACCGTACCGCTCTGCCGCGCGTCTTGGCGGCGTCCGCGTGTCCGGCGGGCGGTGCCACGGCTGAGAGGGCGAGCGCCAGAAGGCCCGCTGATGGGAGCGCTGGAGGTGGCGCTCGTTGGCCCCTGGGAGGTGATGCCCGCGCGTTGGGCGCCATGCGGCGGTCGCTGGCGCCACCCGATGCGACGTTGCGTGGCGCTGAGGATGGCCCACTGCTCGCGCTGTGTTACCAGCGCACGGCTGCCATCATAGGCGGCGCGCCCGAAGAGCCACCAGAAGGCGAAGAAGCCAAGTGCCCCATCTTTCATCCACAGCCAGAGGATGGAGTTATGGGGCATATAGTGCCAGAACGGCCAGAAGCTCAGGTCGGGCAGTGGTACGAAGAAGGTGTATTGTTGCCCAAAACCCAGGCCAGTCATTGGCGCGCGCTGGATGTTGAAGAGAATGTCTATTTTCTCGAGGTCGCGGTACAGATTAGAGGCGGCATCGCGCGTATCAGGGTTGAACATCGAGCTGATCGCTCGCGCGGGCTGCCCCAGGAATCCGGTATTGTTCCAGAACACCACCAGATAGAGTCCGATGAGGACCGCCACGGGAGCGCAGACTTTCCAGAAGGCGCGGGGGCGCAGCCGGAGCACAAAAAGCGCGCAGATGCCCAGCCCCACCCCCAGCACGACGAAGGCCGAGCGACGCTCCATGATCGCCATAGCGACGATGAAGAGCGGCAAGGCCACCACAGCGAAGCGGCGCTGGGCACGTGTGCCGCCGAAGAAGAGCAGGGAGACGCAGAGTATGGCGGCCACGGCTAGAATGAGGGCGTCGCCATGATCATAGGCCAGGTCATAGGAACGTCCAGAGGTACGCAGGACGAGCGCCCACCGGAGGATGTTCGCCACGGCGAGCGCGGAGGAGGCCAGCAGCACCGTCCAGAGAAAGCGCTCGAGGTCGCTCGCGGTGCGCAGAAACATGCCCGCCAGCAGATAGGCTCCCACCATCATCGCGAAGCCACGTATCTCCCACAGCGCGATAGTCAGATTTGCGCCACTCTGCGCGAAGCCGAAGAGCACACCAAAGGCGAGGAGGAGCGTGAAGACGAGCAGTGGGGTAGCGAAGACGCCACGTGTCAGGCGTAACCGCGGATGCTGGCGCCGCGCGGCGGTGAGCCAGAGCAGCGCCGAGAGCAACAGCAGTATCTCTAGTAGGCTCATCACGATGCGCACGCCCGCCCAACTGCTGAGGTCAGCGTGAAAATACCAGGCGATGTTCGCCCAGCTATCGCCCTTCCCTTGGGCTTCCAGTGCGAGGGCCGCAAAGATGGTGAGCAGAAAAAGTCGCTGCGTTCGCTTCACGGAATACCATCACCTCTGCCTCAGTACAGGCGCGTTACAAACGATACGGCGTGAGCAGAAACAGCAGGACCAGGACCGCCGCCAGCGTCGCGACCAGCCAGGCCAGCCCACGACGCCGCGGTCCCCAGAGGCCGCAGCCGATGCAGAGACCGAGAAAGCCAAGCATGTAGATCATCCGCCCGCCTCGATTCGGAGCAGTGTGATCGAAGACGCGGGGAAGGTATACGAGAGCGCGAGCGTGGATGAGGCCGAGGCGGGAAGCGCCACATCATCGCCGCGGGTGATCTCGGCGGCGTCATCCGGCCAGAAGCGCCAGACGCGCATACGCCGTGGCTCGGCGCCGCCTAGGGCCGCGCGCGCGTTCGCCAGATGGATGGTCGGCGTGATGTCGCTATCCAGGCTCTTATTGAGTACCATCAGCAACAGTGCCCCTGAACCGCTTGCCTGCGCGCCATAGCAACTCAACAAGCCATCATTGGTTGAGCTTGCCAGGAAGGACGTGTCGGCAAAGGCGCTTCCCGCGCTGTCGTAGTTGCCATAGAGCTTGAAAGCGTTGTAGGTGGGACTGCCGGGAGTGAAGCCACCCCAGTGCGCGGCTACCTCCACGCCCTCGCGCCCGAAGATGCCCAGCACCTCCGCGAGCGCCAGGCCGCCGTTCACACTGCCGAGCGCGCCCCAGCTATATTCTGTCATCCCGATTTTGGTGCCAGGGTAGTTGGCGGCGATGGCATCGCGCAGGCGTGGAATGAGGCGCATTTTGTCCTTGATCCAGGATTCCTCGGTGTAATTGGGATCCCAGAGGGTGCGCGTCGAGCGCAGGCGTAGCGCCGCCATGTTGGGCGAGACGTCGTCGGAGTAGACATTCCCTTGGGGATAGGGGTGCATCGCGAACACGTCCAGTGTACGTCGCCCAGTGGCCTCGTCGTGCTTGCGGATCTCTGAGAGCCACCAGTCGAGAAAGGGCATGTCGCCATGCGCTCGCCGATCCGGGCGCGAGGGGAAATCGCGGTCCAGCGGGGAGTAGAAGAGGTTGAAGTAGTACCACATGGTGGGCGCTACGATCAGCGCCGTGGGATCCACGTCTTTGATCGCGGTGGCGTACTCTAGGAAGATATCGCGCATCTGGTCATAGCTGAGTTGCGCTGGTTTGATATCGGTCTGCTGGTACCACCACAACTCTGGCTCGTTGTCCATCGCGTAATACTTGACGCCGCCCGCGCTCGCCCGCCCGAAGCGTCGCACGAGGTGATAGATCCATTCATCCTGCGCGACGGTTGGGTCGCTCAGGTCTGGCG
>JADMIN010000339.1 GCA_015478575.1 Ktedonobacterales bacterium
CGCGCGTACAGCCCCGCCAGACGGTCGGGAAGTCGCTAGATGGTAAATGACAGCCACTATACACACTGCGCCGTCCTAGCGCCTTCTCAGCGCGCTACAGCGGCAACGGTATGCGTCGGAGATAATGGCGGGATGGCGTAGGGGCTGCGAGGGTCATGAAGGGCAATCCGCGAACCGCTTGCCGGGTGTGCTACAATTGGACTAGTCGACTGGCGCGGGAATCGCCACATGACTAGGCCACTATCGAGCCATCCCCTTTGCTGATCCTCTGCCAAGAAATGAGCGCGACGACATGGCGCGACGCGGACGGTCACAATCCGAAAACCCTACCGCTCAGGGGAATCCGACCACCCTGGATGTGAACGAGGGGCCGCGAGTCGCGCAGGCCATCCGCCTGCGACGGCTTGGCTACACCTATACCGAGATCGCGGCGCGCTGCGGCTACAAAGAAGAAAGCGGCGCTCGCCGGGCGGTTACGAAGGCCAATGCACGCATCATTCGCGACGAGGCCCGCGCGCTCGTTGGCTGGCAACTCGACATGCTCGATAGCGCGCTCCAGGCGGTGATGACGCGCATCGCCAACGATGACCAAAACAGCCTGTGGGCGGTGGACCGGCTGGTGCCACTCTTGAAGCGGCAATCCGAGTTGCTGGGCCTCGACGCCAAGCCCGACGCGCAGGGCACCGCGCCGAACATCACCATCGTCGTGCCCGGCGCGGAGGCGATATGAGCACCACCACCGCCACGCCCCACGCCATGCCCCACGCCATGCCCCACGGTGAGACCATCACCATCCAGTATACCCCCTATGGCGGCGCGCGTGACCTGTTCGGCTGCCGCGACCGCGAGCTCCTCATGGAAGGGCCAGCCGGGACGGGCAAGAGCTTCGCCGCGCTCTGGAAGGCGCATTTGGCCCTGCTCAAATATCCTGGCGCGCGCTGGCTCCTGCTGCGCAAGACCCTCGTCTCGCTCAAGGCGTCCACGCTCGTGACCTATCGCGAGAAGGTGCTGCACCCCGCGCTGGGCGTGCGGTTCTGGGCGGCGAAGGGCGACGAGCCCGCGCACTACGCCTACCCCAACGGCTCGAAGCTCATTATCGGCGGCATGGATAAGCCCGGTAAAATCATGTCCACCGAGTACGACGGCGTGCTGTGGGATGAGGCGACCGACGGCACGCTCGATGAGTGGGAGGCGCTGATGACACGCCTCCGCTACGCGCGGATGCCCTACCAGCAGGCCATCGCGTGCGCCAATCCGAGCTACCCCGCGCACTGGCTCAATGAGCGCGCCAACAGCGGCCGCATGACGCGGGTGCTCTCGCGCCACGAGGATAACCCAGCGGTCACGCCCGAATACCTCGCCGCGCTCGACAACCTCTCTGGCGTGCGTCGCGCGCGGCTCTATCTCGGCATGTGGGCCGCCGCCGAGGGCACGGTCTATGAGGATGCCTGGGACGCCGCGCGTAACCTCGTGCCCCGCGCCACCATCTCGAAGCGCCCCGATGATCTCTACGGCGATTGCGGCATTGACCCGTCGTGGCCGCGCTACCTCGCCGTGGACTTCGGCTATAACAACCCGTTCGTCTGCCTGTGGGCGGCGGAGGACCGCGACGGGCGCCTCTGGATTTACCGCGAACTCTACCAGACGAAACGCCTCGTCGAGGACCACGCGGCGGAGATCAAACGCTTGTCGCGTTGGGGCGCGCTCAATGGCGACCCGCTGCCCCGCCTGGTGATCTGCGACCATGACGCTGAGGACCGCGCGACGCTCGAACGTCACCTCGGACTCTACACGATGCCCGCGCACAAAAGCGTCTCGGACGGCATCCAGGCCGTCGCGTCCGCGCTCCGCCCATCGGGCGATGACAAGCCGCGCCTCTGCATTCTGCGCGACAGCCTGTGCGAACGCGACGCCTCTCTCGCCGACAAGCACGCGCCCTGCTCGGTCGTCGAGGAGTTCGACGCCTACGTCTGGGACCGGCGCGCGAACCTGAAGCGCGGCGAGGCGCCCGTCAAAGAGCATGACCACGGCCTCGACGCGCTGCGCTACCTCGTCGCGGAGCGCATGCTGGTGCCGAGCGAGGTCACGTATGGCAGTGAGCCGTGGTACTAACGCTCTCGACGAGCACGTGAGAAGGAGATAGCCAACATGGTCGCGCCCCTGCCCGCACGCGGCGTCAATGACGGCGTGCCGGGTCTCGATACGTCGGCGATCTTCGCCGACAAGCAGCGCAAAGACCGCATGCGCAAGGCGTGGCAGGCGTACTCAGGCGACTGGGGCGCGGGACCGCTGCGTGTCGAGCAGAACTCGCGCCAGCCCAACCCCAACGTCCACCCGAACCGCATCAGCAACATCGTGGACACCGGCGTCACCTGGTTGTTCGGCCAACCAGTGCGGCTCCAGGTCGTCAACAACACCGCCAGCGGCCCCAACCTGAACGGCAAGCAGTTGGCGGCGTGCCAGGCGTATCTCGATACGTGCTGGGGCGACCCCGATGACATGATGACGGTGCTCGGCGAGATGGCGACCAACGGCGGCGTCTTCGGCCACGCCTTCGCGCGCATCCTGCCCGCCGATCCCAGCCCAGAGAGCGCGCACCCCTATCCGCGCGTGGTCGTGCTCGACCCCATGACCGTGACCGTCACGACCGACCCCGACGATTGCAAGCGCGCGATTGGCTACAGCGTGGAGTACAGCGCGTATGACCCGGTGCGCCGCCAGCAGTTCGAGAAGCGCCAACTCATCACACGCGCCGATGATGGCCAATCCTGGACGATCACCAACCAGATCAAACGCCAGGATATGACGGCATGGATGGACGATACCGAGCACGCGACCGACGGCGACGATGACGCCGACGACTCGTCGGGCCTCTGGCCGCATCCGTTCCCGCCGATCCACAGTTGCCAGAACCGCATCAACCCCAATGAGTTCTGGGGCCAGCCCGACGTGCGCGAGTCGCTGATCGAGCTGAACAAGCAAATCCAATTCGCGGAATCCAACCTCAACAAGATCATCTACCTCCAGGGCCATCCAAGGATCTTCGCCGCCGGCGTCAAGATGGACAACATCAAAAGCGAACCGGGCAGCGTGACGGCCCTGCCGAGCGAGAATAGCAAGGTGTTCTCGGTCACGGTGGAGGCCAATATCGCGCCGATCCTCGAACACGTCCAATCGCTGCGCGACGACATGGATGAGGAAAGCGGCATTCCCGGCGTCGCGACCGGGCGCTCGTTTCCAACCGGCATGGTCTCCGGCATCACGATGCGCCTCATGTACGCGCCGCTTCTCCAGCAGACCGAGTGGAAGCGCCGCCTCTACGGCCGCCTCATCCGCGAGGTGTCGCAGATCATGTTGGTGCTGGGCGGGCTGATTCAGCGCGAGGACGATGTGCGGATCGAGATGCACTGGCAAGACCCGTTGCCGACCGATGACCTGGCCGCCGCGCAGGCCATCTCGGCGCTGCTCCAGGCGGGCATTCTCTCCAAGCAGACGGCCGCGGGCATGGTGGGCCTCGATTGGGAGGTGGAGCAGGAGCGCATGGACGAGGAGCAGGCCAACGCCGTGCAGGGCATGATGAGCGGCAAGGGGCCAGTCATGCCCGCCATGAGGAGTGCGGCACCTCCCGCGCCAGTCGCGCCCGCCAACGCGAATACCCCAGATACGCAGCCAGGCACGCCAGGGGCGCCACCCGTCATGCATCCTGCGGCGGTACAGGCACGCCAGGCAGCCCAGGCGGCGGCAGGCAAGCCCGTCACCGCAGGAGGACTCTAGCCATGGATATCCGCGACTACCAGGCGGCCACGCTGCCACCCACCAACCCTGAGCCGCGCCAGATCATCCGCACCTTCGCCGGGGCGATGGAAGCCAAGCTTACCGCGAACGACCACAAGCCGGGTTGGCGTCAGGAGTCCTGGCAGGAACTCTGGCGCTTGCTCGAAGGCGAGATGGGCGAACTGTACCGCGCGCTGGAGGACTACGAGACCGAGCGCGGCGGGCATGGGCGTCTCAATACCGCGACGGCCAGGTACCGCGCCGTGCGGCTGCACGTCCTACGCGCGTCCCTG
>JADMIN010000340.1 GCA_015478575.1 Ktedonobacterales bacterium
TATCTATAGAGAAGAGTGCTACGAGGTCCACTGGTCAGAAGCACACTATCAAGCACTTGCTCTTGCCATGCGTTCCGTGCCAGCGGGTCTAGCGGCAGGTGGACGGGAGTCGGCGAGCCGCTAGGCGGCACGATTCGACGAAGGTTCCCACATGGAAAATGCACGCGCCTTCCGATACCCTATAACCAACATGCATGATGACGAGGAAGAGCCATCCACCATCCTGACGGAAACGAGCGAGGAGGATGAGGCCGACCCTGGCATGGCGCCAGAAGAGGCGGGCGGCACATCCCCTGCCGCGTCGGATGCGCCGCGGTGTCGCCTCGTTGATGAGCTTATGGACATCGTGGATGACTTCAACGAGTTAGCGAAACCGAACCGCCACTAGCTTGCGCTCTTCGCGTCGGGCGCCCTTCGTTGCCGTGAGGCGACGGCGACGCATGGCGGGGAGGGCGGCCAAGCCGTTCGCGAGAGGAGGGAGCGACACCACGCGGGCCGCGCTCAGCACGGCAGAGGGGCCAAGCCGTTCGCGAGAGGAGGGAGCGCACATGGCCACGCACGATAGCTACCATGAGGGATCACGCAGGCTCCAGGATCAATTTGACAGCCGACGCATCGCCGACCGGCTCGAACAGGTCACCATGCATGATGCCTTCACGGAGGATGACCGCGACGTTATCACACGGTGCGCGATGTTCTTCCTAGCCACGTCCGATGCGGATGGGTGTCCCGATTGCTCCTATAAAGGGGGTGTGCCCGGTTTCGCCCAGGTCATCAATGCGAGGACACTGGTCTTCCCCGACTATGATGGCAATGGCATGTTCAGGAGCCTGGGCAATATCCTGGTCAACCCTCACGTCGGGATGCTGTTTATTGACTTTGAGCAGCCCAACCGGCTGCGTGTCAACGGCACGGCGACGCTCGCGTCGGATGATCCGCTCTTGGAGGCCTACCCAGGCGCGCAACTGATCGTGCGGGTCACACCGATGCGGATCTTCCCCAACTGCCCCCGCTACATCCACCCAATGCGGCTCGTCAGCCATTCCGTCTACGCGCCGCGACGCGGGCACACGCCACCGGAACCGGACTGGAAAAGGATGGAAGCGTTCCGTGACGCGCTCCCCAGGCGGAGTGTGGGAGCGGATGAGCACTCCAGCGGTTGATGCCCCAGTCGGCATTGGTAGTGGCTGCGTTCGGTATACTTCCCGCTGCCCGGATTCCTGATTTGACCTGTTGACGAGGATTACCGACGTAGGACACGCGGCCACGGCCGTCTTAGCGAGATGAAAGGAGTTCCCTATGTCGCATGAGCACACCCCTAGCGTACCGACTATGAAACTTGAGCTAGTGCCCGTTCCGGTTGCTGATGTTGACCGCGCCAAAGCCTTCTATGAGATGGCTGGCTTTATATTAGAAGTTGATACGCGACCGACCGACACCATGCGGGTGGTCCAGTTCACGCCTCCCGGGTCGGCTTGTAGCATTGTCTTTGGGACCGGTATGAGCGATATCACGGAGATGAAGTCTGGATCGGTGAAGGGGCTGCACCTGGTCGTCGCGAACATCGCCAAAGCCCGAGAGGCGCTTGTTACCCGTGGAGTGGACGTCGGTGAGATCACCGACTTTAGTGGTGTGAAGTATGCTGGCTTCAGTGACCCCGATGGCAATTTGTGGCTGTTGCAGGAATTTCCGCCAGAGGTGAGACAGCCTGGACAGAGCTTCTATGAGCAGGGGATGTAGCGCGCGCGTCCCGCCACGTGGACAGGGTGGGTTCTTGCGCTCGGTGTGGCTGAGCGATCCCATGAGATAGGCCAGCGCCTACCTCCTCGGCTCGGCACGCTCAAAGCGCGGCGGGCTGCAAAGCGCGGCGACCTGCCCCTAGCAAGCCGCCGCACCCTTTGCGGGAAGCCAGGCGATCACGTGCGCAGCGCGGCCAGCGCGATGGCCGGCACCTTGAGCAGCGATGGCTCGGCTTCCATCCGCACGAGCCGGGCAAAGACCACGCGCCCCGCGCGCCCATGCAGAACGAACCACGGCGGCGTGGGGATGGAGCGGAACGGTGCGCGCAGCACGCTCTTCTGTGGGCGCGCGAACATCAGCGTGTTGTGGACCACGCCCGTGCCTGACTGAATATCATTGAGCGCATGGCCCGGGAAGGCGCCCCACGTCGTCGTGCCCAGCGCGAAGTTGATGGCCGCCCAGTAGTTGACCGCCACGGTTCCGTAGCGCAGGTCGGCGACGGCACGCTCCACCGCCGCCTTGATCGCGGGGTCGCGGAGAGACGCGGGATGCACCAGGAGCGTGGCATTGAGCGACCCCCAGACAGCATCATTGCAGAAGGCCACCGCGCGCTCGATAAACGCTGGCACCGTGGCCGCCGCGATGGGCGTCTCGGCAAAGAGGCCGCAGAACGCCTCAGTGGTAAACGCGATATCGTCGCTGTTCTCGGCTCCCACGCCGGGTATCAGCGTCCAGGGGAGTTCGTCGCCGTCAGGCGTGCCAAATTGCTCAGCCTCGGCGTGCGCTTCCATGAACGCCTGCTGGCGGTCGCGCGCGCCTGGATAATAGGCCGCGCGCAGGGGCACCCGCGCCAGCACGGCACGGATGCGCGCGAGCAGCGCCTCGCGGCGGTCCCAGCTCGCATGCTGGAGGATGACGCGGGTGGCGTTACAATTGAAGCCGGCGTTGTTGACGAGCATGGTGGCGATATGCTCCGCCTGGTAGGCGAGATCGCTCGCGCTCCACGGCCCAGGCACGACGATCACCGGGCTGACGTTGCCCAACTCGCCGGTGACGCGCTTGTTGAGCACGGGGCGGTTCTCGGCCTTGCGCTGGGCGCCTTCGGGGCCGGTGCCAAAGACGATGGCGTCAAAGGTCTTATCTGAGCCAGTGACGTGAATCTCATCCACGCTGGCCTGCTGGCAGAGATAGGCGCCCTCCGCCGCGCCACCATAGACCACGCGCAACGCGCCGCGCTCCACCAGCGCGCGAAAGCCCTCCAGGAGCAGCGGGCCGAGGTACGCATTGACCGGGTTGGTCTTGAAGAGCACCACCGCGTCCTCGACGAAGAGTTTGTAGAGGATGTCAGTTGGGCCGATACTGGACACGTTGCCCGCGCCGAGCACCAACGCCACCTGGCCAGGGTGCTGCTTCTCGGCATAGATGAGCGCCTGGGTCGCTGGCAGGTCCGCCGCCGAGACGCCTGGCTCCATCCAGACCTCCGCGCGCACGCCACCAAAGAGGATCCGGTCGGCGATGTTCTCCGGGAAGACCTGGGCGGTGACCTGTCCATCAGGGCGCGTCCGCACGGGGCCGGGAATGCGCGGCTTGCCGCTGGCCTGGATATCGGCGAGCGACTGGCGCAGCAGGCGCAGGTTGCGCAGTACGCAGTAGGGGCCGTTACTCCACTCCTCCGCCGCGGCGAGCGCGGTGGGGGCAAGCCCCTTGGCGGTGAGGCAGGCGGCCACCCAACGCGGCGCGAGCGCGGCGAAATCACGGATCAGTTGGTCAAGGATGCGCATGCGCTCGCCCACCGGGATGGCCACCCAGGCCTCTTTGCTCGCGCGCACCTCCTGCAGGGCGGTCTCCATCGCCGCCTGATCCGAAGGTGGCACCGTGCCGGAGATGGGTGGGAACTGTGGGGCGCCGTGGCGGAGTACGCTGGTCATCGCTCTTGCCTCCTCGAACAATCCGCCGACGATCGGCGGTCAGCCTCCCCTTCGCGCGCTCATGCGCGGTTGCCGTTCAGTATAGCCGAGTGGGAGCGCCAGGGCAAATAAAGCGCGCTTTGCCGCGCATCACAGAGAGCCTGATCGCCGCTCTTGCCGTGTGCTACACTGTGGCCAGGCCGGAGGCGCACCCAAGGCCCCCGGCGTCCAGACATCCCTTCCGCTCCCAAAAAGGATGGTTTCCTTCGCACTTGTGAGGAGGGCGCGCATGACAGCACCTACCCCTTCCGGCGGCGCGGCGGCACACGAGAAGACCGCGCGCACCATCAGCATCCAAGGCATCGAGACGCATCTCTTCGAGGCGGGCGACCCGCGGGCGCCCGCGCTGCTCTATCT
>JADMIN010000341.1 GCA_015478575.1 Ktedonobacterales bacterium
TATGGACGCCGGACTCCATCTGCGTGATCTGGCGCGCGATATTCGCCGCCTGAATGATGAGCGCAACTACCGCACGCACGATGATCCACAGCGGCGGATTGATGCCGAGCAGGCCCGCCACGCGCTGGAGCTAGCACGCGGCGTTGGCCAGCGGGTGAACACCGCGATCAAGAGCGGGCGGAGTGTCGTGGCCATGCCCGCGCCTCTGGTGGCGGCGCCGGCCAATGGGCGTGTGCCGCTGCATAACCGGATGCCGCCCGCATCCGCTGTGGCATCCGCCCGCGCCACGGCGCCAGTCGCCGTGGCCAGCGCCGCGCCGCCAGCGTCGTCCACCGCGCAGGCCATCTCATCGCCGTCCACCACGCATGCCGGTGGCAACGCCTCCAGAGCCGCCACGGAAGAGCCATTCCCCAACGAGGTCGCTGAGGAGGATGAGGCGTCGGCGACGGAGGATACAGGCGTCTTCTCCATCCTCAGCGCACCGCGGCGACGGCCGCGCTTGGCGAGCGGGTTTGCGCGGGGGCTAGCGGCGGCGGCGCTGCTGATCGTGGGCACGGGGGCGGGCATCGGCCTCTCGCTATCTGTCGCGCATGGTCACGTGCCTGGCTGGCTCTCCTTCGCGACGCGCTGGTACGCACCGGTGGCGTCTTCGTCGGCGCCAGCCGCCGGACTGCCGCTCGTGCCATCCACCCAGGCGCGGGCAGTGGGTGCGCTGACGGCCAGTGTGCCGGGCTGCCAGGTGGGTCAGGCAACCATCCAACTGCGGAACACGGGGCGCACGCCGCTCGCCTGGGCCATCAGCAGCCCAGAGGGCCAGGGCGGCGCGACCTTCGCCCTCGCGCCTTCGGGGCCACTCCAGGCCGATGCGCTCGGCACCGTGGCCCCCAACGGCAACGTGACGGTCTATGCCGTTGGGCGTGCGGGCGTCCCCTATCGCGTCCTCGTGCTCGCGCCTGAAGGCGCCATTCAACTGGTCGCTCCCGCGTGTTAAGATATGCTCTGGCATCTTTCGAGCATGTTCCCATGCGGTGATGGCCCGCGTGCGCCCCTGGGCGCCGCCACAAAGGGGAGGCAGCGACCGCTTCCCCACGCAGCGAAGAGGAGCCTTCAGTTGGCGGCTGACGTCGGCAGAAAATATGTGATTATCGGCAATGGCATCGCGGGCACGACCTGTGCCCAGACGCTGCGCAAAAACGACCCCGCGTGCGATATCTGGCTCATCACCAACGAGCCGTATCCGCTGTATAATCGGGTCTCGCTGCCGCGCTTCCTGCAAGGGCTGTTGCCTGAGCGGAAGGTGATGATTCGTGATTTCGCCTGGCACGAGCAGCAGCGGCTCACACTACTCACCGAGACCTTTGTGACGCGCGTGGATACCACCGAGCGCGTGGTGTATCTCGACAAGGGCGGCCCGCTACGCTACGACGCGCTGCTGGTGGCCACCGGCGGCTGGGCCAACCGGCTTCAGGCGCCAGGTGTGGGGGGTGTGGAGCATATCTACAACTTCGTCACCCTCGATGATACGAAAGAGATCATCGCCCGCGCGTTGGAGAGCAAAACGGCGGTCGTCTCCGGTGGCAGCTTCATCGCTTATGAGCTTGCTGAGGGTGTGAACGTACGTGGCGTGCATGTCACGTGGCTGATGCGTGGACCGTACTGGCTGCGCGGCATCCTTGATGAAGATGGCGGGCGGTTGGTAGGCGAGATCGCGGCCAAGCACGGCGTGGAGATGGTTCCTGGCGAGACCATTCGCGAGGTGGTCTCGTCCAATGGCGCGCCCCGGCGCGTCGTGGGCACATCAGGCCGCGAGTATGAAGCCGACCTGATCGGCGTGGGCCTCGGCCTTACCCTCAATCACGGCTTCTTGGCGGAGACACCGATCGCGCGGCGGACGGGCATCGTCGCCAATGAGTATCTGGAGACGAGCGTACCGGGGGTCTATGCGGCGGGCGATGTGGCGGAGTTCTACGACGCGGTGCTGGGACGGCACAACATCATGGGCACATGGGATAACGCGCTGGCGCATGGGCGCGTCGCCGCGACGAACATGGCCGGTGGGCGCGAGCCGTATGTGGACGTGCCGACCTACACTAGCCCGCTTTTCGATGTGAATATCGCGGTCATGGGCACGGCTGAGGCCCACAATCCCGACCTCGAAACGATCTCGCGCTCCGCGCCAGGAGACAAAGCGGGCACGACCGACTATCGCAAGTTCTTCTTCAAGGAGAATCGGGTCGTCGGCGCCGTCTTCATCGGTAGCCCGAAGGGGCGCAAGAAGATGGTCGAGGTGATTCGGAGCGGGATGGTTTGCGCCACGCCCGCCGAGCGCGACGCGCTCTTTGACGTGCGATGAAGATGACCACATCCCCCGCCCCCTCTTCCGTGGGTGAGGGGAGCAGTGGAGGAGCAGGATGGATGCTGTCGCGCTGCTGCGAACGTTTGGGGCGGCGCTGGAGCGGGGGGATGCGGCCGGGGCGGCGGCGTGCTTCGCGCTCGACGCTGTCTATGAGGAGCCGCCGCGCTTCGCCTTCGCGGGCCGGGCGGCGATCCAGGGCTTCTGCGCGGATTTCGCCGCGCGCCACAGCGCCGTCAGCTTCATGGTCGTGCGCACGCTGGCCGATCCGGCGGGCGCACTCGTGGCGGCGGAGTGGCGCTTCGCCCATACGCGCACGGGCGATGGCGCGCGCATGGTCTATCAGGGCATGAGCTTCCTCGAACTCGATGGCGGTCTGATTGTCCGCTGGCGCGGCTTCTCGGCAGCGCTCTAGCACATAAACAGCCTTCCCCGTCTTCTTGGTCCTTCCCTGCCTTCTTGGTCTTTCCCGCGCCCTTTCATACAGGGTGAAGCCCCCTGGCGCGCCCTCGAGTACCCCACCTTATTGCCCTTCCTGTAGCGTGTGCGGATCTCGCTGGGTAGCGCTTGGCCGCCATGGTATAATCATCAGATACGGTGGCGCGGCGCACTGGTGCCCGCGCCCACATCCCCACTGATGGAGGCAAGGGCGCGATGGGTCTGGCGTTGATTGTTCATGGTGGCGCGGGGGACATTCCCCTTGAGCGCTATGCCGCGGCGCGGGCGGGCTGTCAGGCCGCGGCGGTCGTCGGATGGCGGGTGTTGGTGGCGGGTGGCAGCGCCCTAGATGCCGTGCAGGCGGCGATTATGGCGCTCGAAGACAACCCCAGCTACAATGCGGGCACGGGCGCTGTGCTGACGGAGGATGGCCACGCCCAACTCGACGCGGGCCTCATGGATGGCGCCGCGCTCGATGTTGGCGCAGTCACGGGCGTCGAGCGCGTCAAGAACCCCATCGCGCTGGCGCGGGCCGTGCTGGCCAGTCCCCATGTGTTGTTGGCCGGTCCGGGCGCTGAGCTGTTCGCGCAGCGTGCCGGTATCGCGCTCTGTGCCCCAGAGGCCCTGGTGACGCCCGCGCAGCGTGCCCGTTGGCGTCGCGGTTATCAGGCGGGTGATGATGTCAACGTCGAGTCCGCGCCAGAGCGACTGGTGGCCGTCACGGACACCCATGAACCGCCCCCCGCAAGCCGCAACGGCGCGCTCCCTGGCGCTCCCGCCGATCTCGTGCATCTGGATGGCGATCAGCACGGCACAGTTGGCGCCGTCGCGGTGGACGCGCACGGCCACGTCGCCGCTGGCGCCTCGACCGGCGGCATCGCGGCCAAGCATCCTGGCCGCGTGGGCGATACGCCGCTCGTCGGGGCGGGCTTCTACGCCGATGATGAGTTGGGCGGCGTCTCCAGCACGGGCCACGGCGAGGACTTCATCCGCCTGCTGCTGGCACACCGCGCCGCAGCCTCCCTCGCCACGGGGCACTCGGCCCAGGCGGCGGCCTCGGCGGCGATTCGCCTGCTCGGCGAGCGTGCCGGCGGCCACGGCGGGCTGATCCTGCTCGACCGCGCGGGCCGTGTTGGCTACGCGCGCAATACGCCAGCAATGGCGCACGCCTTCATCGTCGAGGGCATGGGGACCCCCTTCGATGGCGTCTAGCGCGGCCGCAGGGCACGCGCGCGGGTAGCGGGATGCG
>JADMIN010000342.1 GCA_015478575.1 Ktedonobacterales bacterium
GCACTAACTCGACGCCATCGAAGCCGAGCGCACGCGCCAGTTTCAGGCTGTAGCCAGCGCTGCGATGGTAGAATGTGCCCGTGGAGAAGCTCACTCGCATGGCCCAAGCATAGCGACCTCGCCTCGCGCCCGTCAAGGGGCATGCTTCGCTGAGTCTGCACGAAACGGACCTGCCGTGGTACGATACCATCCGGCGGACAGTGTCTTACTGCGCTTGCCTGTGGAGGACGAAAGACAGGCATGTGCTGAGCGGCGCCCACTCGTCCTGGGAATGGTGTGGGGCGCGCCGCCCAGACGCATAGGAGGTTGCGAACGTGCGCGGACCACACTCGGCCCTGGCGGAAGCCCGGCGGTATCTGTTCAGTGGTGGACGGTGGTGGAAACATCTACTGGAACTGGGCCTGCTGATCGCGGCGCTTGTGGGAGTACGTCTGCTCAGCATTTACGTCTGGAAGCTCCCCAATGGCGATGTCGTCGAGTACTATCGGTATGCCCTTGCCTTCTGGACGCGCAATCCACCATTTCATGCTCTGCCGTTGGAGTATCCGCCCCTGGCCATTCTGCCCTTCTCGCTGACGCAGTTGCCACCGCTCAGTGATTACCAGGCCGTCTATGCCTACTGGATGGGTGCGCTGGTCATCGCTGGCTACTCCGCCTTCCTGCGCTTCTCCACCCGCCGACGTGCCATCGCCTTTGCGATCTATCTGGTCATCGGCGCCGCGGCGACGCTGCTGGCGCGTTTCGATCTGGTTCCCGCGCTGGTCACGCTGGCGGCGCTCTGGCTCGCGCAACGTCGTCGCTTTGGCTATGCGTACGTCTTGCTAGGGCTGGGCATCCTGCTCAAGCTCTATCCCGTCTTCCTGTTGCCAGTGGTGGCCATCGAGCACTGGCATGTCGCCGCCGCGCGCGCGCGGATCGCGGGCAGCGGCGCGGGCAGCCTCGCCGAGTTGCGCGCCATCTGGCGCGGTGGGCCAAGCGGCGGACTGAGGCGACTGCGCGCGCAGCCAGTTGTCTGGCCTGTCACCAAAGGTGTCGCCTTCTGCTTGGGTGTGGTCGCCTTTGGCTTTCTTGGCCCCCTCATCATTGACCCCGGCGGCGCACTCTCTGGCTTCGGCTACGCCGGCAATCGTCCGCTCCAGATCGAATCAACGCCCGCGACGCTGCTCTGGCTGGGCACCATCTTCGGTATTCCCGCGCATCCAAACTACTCATTCGTCTCGCTCAATTACGTCGGGTCGCTCGATGTGGCGCTCAAGCCACTCTCAGCGCTCGCGCTCGTGGCGGGCTGCTGCGTCGTCTACTGGCGCCAGGCGAAGGGCAGGCTCACACTGGGCCAAGCATTTGTGGCCTGTCTGAGCGTGGTGATCGTCACTAACAAGCTCTTCAGCCCACAATATCTTATCTGGGTGCTCCCCATCGTCGCCGCGGTAGATGGCTTCGACTTCATTTGGCTGGTCATCTGCCTGTTGACCACGCTGGAATTCCCCATCATCTACCAGATGCGCCACCCTATCTGGACCGTTCCCTATAGCTGGCAGTTCATGCCGGTGTTAGCCATTCGCAATGGCTTGTTGACCTACGCGACCATTCGCGCTATCGTGCGTCCTAGGAGGACAGTCCCCGTCTCCCAGCCCGCGCCGGTCGTGGTGGCCGAGACCGCCGAAGCGGACGCTTCAGATGGCGCATGCACCGGGGCCGCCCCAGCGCTGATCGGGTAGGAGGGTGCCATGCGGCCAGTAGGTGACCAGAAATACGTCTTTATTATGGCACTGGCAATCTCCTGGCTGCTGTTGATCGGGCTACCCATCTCCATCTCGGTATGGCTGGGCAATCCCGCGCTGGGCTTGCCGCTACTCGGCGTTGTCGTGTGGTTTGCCTTGCTGCGCGTGGCGCGCTGGCTCTCGCCCCCGGTGCGCGCCGACGCACGCATACGCCGAGGAAACTACGCCGCCGCCATCGCGCTCAGCGACCGCGCGCTGGCCGTGCGTGGACGGGGCGCCTGGATCGGCCCGCGTCGGCTCATCTGGCTCAACCGCCGCGTGGCCGCGCTGCTGGCCCTGGGGCGCGCCGAAGAGGCCCTGGTGAGCGCGCTGGAGGCCGTCACCATCTCCGCTGATCCAGAGACCCTGGGCAACTGTGCCGCCGCCCTCCTCTGGCTGAATCGCTACGAAGAGGCGGCAGGCGCGGCGCGGCTGACCCTCTCGCTCACCCGCGAGCGTTCTGTCAGCGCGAACGCCACCTTAGCCGCGGTGATGCTGGCACGTGGCAAGCCCGCGGAAGCCGAGGCGCTGGCGCGAGCCAGCCTAACGGACATCGAGACTTTGCTGCCGCTCATGCATCCTGAACATCATGTCGCCTGCCTGGCCGCGCTCTGTCGTGCCGAACGCATGCAAGGGAACCAGGAGGCGGCGGAAGTCACGCTGACGCAGTTGCGGCGGATGGCGGGGCGTCGGCCTGACCTGCGGGCCATCGCACTGGCGGAGGTAGCTGATAGTGTCTCGACGACATCCACGGAGCGTGACCGCGCCTTCGCGCTGCTGGATCAGGCCCGCGCGCTCTCATCGCGCTACGTTGCCTGGTATCTAGAACAGCCCGGCACGCTGGAAAGCCTCTATGATGACCAGCGCCTGCCGCTTCTCGCCGCGGCGACGAAGGCACCCCAGTTGCACCATCCGCCACCGCCAGCGCCAGGCATCGCGCAGGTAGCGATGACACTGGCGGCGGCACAACGCCAAGGCACACCGCGCCCGGCGCCACAATCCAGCCGGGGTGCGCTGGTGACACAACTGCTCACCCTCTCGGGCACCATCGGCCTCCTCATCTGGTGGGCCGTGCGCTTCTACCTCACTGGCACCTGAGTCCCCCAAAACCGTCCGCCCCCGAATTCCCCTGTTGTCATGGGAATCCAGAGGCGGAGAGGGCCTTGCCTGTGGGATGTGGCGGGAGATGCATCACGTGTTTCGGATTACGTGCGCTTGTTCGCAAGCTTCATCGCCTGGATGAAGTTCGCCGCCAGCGTATCGAATGGCTCGCTATGGTAATCCTCGAGGTGCCCGCCGTCGCACAGCATCGAGATATCCTTGTCAATCGGCAATTGCGCCAGCAGGGGTGCGCCCGTGAGGTAGACCAGCTCAGCGCCATTGCTCGGACCGAAGACCTCTAGGCGCGTGCCATCTGGCATCGGCATGTAGGCCATGTTTTCGACGACGCCGAGCACCTTGCCTTTGAGCGTCTGCACCATCTTGATGCACTTGATCACGATTTCCGTCGCGAGCAATTGGGGTGACGAGACGATCACCACGCCATCCAGCGGCAGTGACTGCATCACCGTCATCTGCGCATCCGACGTACCGGGGGGCAGATCCACCAGCAGGTAATCGAGCCGGCCCCAGTCTACGTCGCTGTAGAACTGTTTGATCGCGCTAGAGACCATCGGCCCGCGCCAGACAACGGGATCGGTGCTCTCTGGCAAGAACATATTCATGGACATGATCGTGGTGCCGCCGGTTGAGCGCAAGGGTTCGATGCCACCCGCGCCCTTCGTCGGCCTGCCATGCACGCCAAACTCTTTGGCGATACTTGGGCCGGTGATGTCGCCATCGAGGATGCCCACCTTCAATCCCTGCCGCTGTAGCGAGACTGCTAGCAACCCAGTGACAAGCGATTTGCCCACACCGCCCTTGCCGCTCATAATAGCGACGATGTGGCGAATCTTGCGTGTCACGTCGCCGCCACCGAGCACGTTCAGCGGGATGCCACGGCCAGTTGGCGCCTTGGTCGCTGGCTTGATGCCCTCGGCTTCTTGGCCATTGGCCACGCGGTTGAGGTCAGCCAGCAGCGATTCCACCACCAAGCGGTGCGTCGCCGCGCCTCCGGCGATGCTCTCCCGCGCGCCAATTTGGCAGGCGGTGCAAGGCAGCCCGTGCCCCTGAAAGACTTTCACCGTCTGGGGATAGTTTGCGACGACATCGTGGATAATCATCTCCGCGGTAATTTCGATAGCCTTATCCCTCTCCCAGC
>JADMIN010000343.1 GCA_015478575.1 Ktedonobacterales bacterium
GCATGCGCCGTGTGTGGTACAATGGCGGCAGATATGGCTTAGTGCAATGGCCATAGAATTTCGATTGGATTAGGCCAATTGACGTGGGCGCAGCGCCCAGCGGAGGAGAGCAGCACCGATGGAGACACAGACCGGGACCACACAGGTCAAGCGCAACTTTCCCGAAATGCTCAAAGGCGGCGTCATCATGGATGTCGTCAACGCTGAGCAGGCCAAGATCGCCGAAGACTCCGGCGCCTCCGCCGTCATGGCACTGGAGCGCGTCCCCGCCGATATCCGCGCGCAAGGCGGCGTCGCGCGCATGAGTGACCCGGAGCTGATCCTCCAGATCAAAGCGGCGGTGACCATCCCCGTCATGGCGAAATGCCGCATCGGCCACTTCGTTGAAGCCGAGATCCTCCAGGCGCTCGGCGTTGACTGCATTGACGAATCTGAGGTGCTGACGCCGGCGGATGAGGCGTTCCACGTCAACAAGCATCCTTTCACCATTCCCTTTGTCTGTGGCGCGCGCAATCTGGGCGAGGCGCTGCGGCGTATTGGCGAGGGCGCGGCGATGATCCGCAGCAAGGGGGAGGCCGGCACGGGCAATATCGTCGAGGCGGTGCGCCACCTGCGCACCATCACCGATGGCATCCGCAAGCTGACGACGCTGCCCGAAGAGGAGCTGATGACCGAGGCCAAGAATCTGGGTGCGCCCTACGAACTGGTGCGCGAGGTACGGGCGAAGGGCCAACTGCCGGTGGTGCTCTTCTGCGCCGGTGGCATCGCCACGCCAGCGGATGCGGCGCTGGTGATGCGCCTGGGCTGCGATGGCGTATTTGTTGGCTCGGGCATCTTCAAATCCGCCGACCCGCTGCGCCGCGCCAAGGCCATCGTCAAGGCGACGACGCACTTTGAAGATTCCGCCATCTTGGCCGAGATCTCGCGCGGGCTGGGTGAGCCGATGCGCGGCATTGAGCTGGGGGCTATTCCGGCGGGCGAGTTGATGGCCTCGCGCGGCTGGTAAGGTTGCTCGCGCCACGTGGGCTGGCTCGCGCGGTGAACATGCGCGGCCTGCTCCGCGCGCTGGCTCATGCCGCGCACGAGACGCATGCTCGCCAACGGCGCAGAGGACCATGAGGCAATGAGGCAGGCGCCTTGCGTTGTGTGGGGACACGGGGTATACTGTGCTACGGATGCCCCGCGCATCCTGCCCCCCTAGCTGACGGCTCCTGCCTAGGGCAGTGGGCCTGTATCGCTAGGGCGGAAGACATGAGCGGCCTCACAACAGAAGTCGTACGCTACAAACCCTGAGCTATTTCAGGAAAGACGTTCCGGCGTGGCCAAGTGGTAAGGCAGCGGACTTTGGATCCGCCATCCCAGGTTCGAATCCTGGCGCCGGAGCCTGGCCCGCTCGATAGAGCTTCCTCCCCCGGCCGCACACGAGAGCCGCGCGGCGGCGAGAAGCACGAGTGGGCCGACGCAATAAGGAGATCGTTGTACTCGTATGCGACCTACCCAGGTCATTCTGCTCGCCGCGGGCAAAGGCACGCGCATGCGCTCGCGCCTCCCCAAAGTCGCCCACCGCGTCGCTGGGCGCGCCATGCTCGAACATGTGCTCCGCGCCGCCGCCGAGGCGCTGGCCCCGGAAGCTGAGGCGGCGCACCCCCCTGACGCGGAAGCCGCTTCAGGGGGCGACGCTGAGGAGCATCTGCCCCAGTTCGAGATCGTCGTCGGCCACGAGCGCGAGGCCGTGCGCCAGGCCATCCGCTGGGCGCCCACTCGTGGCCGCGTTCGCTATGTCACCCAGGAAGAGCCGCTTGGCACTGGCCACGCCGTGCTCCAAGCGCGGCCCCAGTTGGCTGAGGGCGAGGTAGCCCCAGCCACCGTGCTCGTGCTCTATGGCGATACGCCCATCATCCGTGCCCAGACCCTGCGCGCGCTGCTGGCCACGCACGAGCGCGAGGGCGCCACGCTCACCTTCCTCACCGCTCTCGCCGACCGCGAGACCGACTATGGGCGCATCCTGCGTGACCACGAGGGGCGCGTGACCGGCATCGTCGAAGTCACGCACGCCACGGCCCAGCAGCGGGCCATCGCCGAGGTCAATTCCGGTATCTACTGCTTCGACGCCGCCTGGCTCTGGTCGCGGCTCGACGACCTCGCGCCACACGCCAGCGGCGAATATTACCTGACCGATATGGTGGCGCTCGCCGTGCGCGAGGGGCGTCTGGTCAGCACCACTACCGGCTCGCTCGACGAGACGATGGGCGTCAACGACCGCGCCATGCTCGCCGAAGCGGAACGCATCTTGCATGATCGTCTCCTGCGAGCACTGATGCTTGGTGGGGTCACCATTCAGGATCCCGCCTCCACCTATGTGGAGTGCGGCGTGCGTGTTGGGCAGGATAGCCTCCTGCGCCCCGGCACGATGCTCCAGGGCGAGACGGTGATCGGCGAGCGCTGTGAGATCGGCCCGCACAGCGTCATCCGCGACAGTCAGATCGGCGATGACTGCGCCGTCCTCGCCTCGTGGGTCGAGGAGGCGATCATGGAACCGCGCTCGTGGGTTGGCCCGATGAGTCACCTGCGCCCTGGCGCGCGTATCTGCTCTGGCGCCAAGCTCGGCAACTACGCCGAGGTGAAGAACGCCACGATTGGCCCCGGGGCGCAGATGCACCACTTCAGCTATATGGGCGACGCCAGCGTCGGCGCGCGCACGAATATCGCCGCGGGCGCCATCACCGCCAACTTCGCCCCTGACGGCTCCAAGACGCGCACCGAGATCGGTGACGATGTCTTTATCAGTTGTGATACCATTTTGCGTGCGCCCGTCCGCGTCGGCGACGGCGCGCGGACGGGCGCGGGCGCGATCGTCACACGTGATGTGCCGCCCTACAGTCTCGCCGTTGGCATGCCGGCGCGCGTCATCCGGCACCTCCAGCCGCCCACGGGCGCGGCGACTGAGGCGCCGGTGGCGAGCGATGCGCCGATCCAAGATATGGCCGCCGATGACGACGGCAAAAAGAGGGAGTAGCTCCGACCGTGGAGAGTGACAGTACGGGTTTCGCGGGCTTTCTCGCGCTCGCCGCGGTAGGTCCGCGTGTTCCCGCGCAGGATTGGCTTCTGGTGATCGGCCTGATCATCACGCTGCTCATCGCCGCCGCCGCCGCCGCGGCTGAGACGGCGCTGACCTCAGTGAACCATCTGCGCATCCGCAGCATGGCCGAAGAGGGCGACGCGAAGGCCAAGCGCATTGACCATCTGCTCCAAGAGCCGCGCCGATTCCTCACGACGATCCTCATCGTGAGCAATCTCTCCATCATCACCGCCTCTACGCTAGCGACCATCATCGCGGTGAGCCTCGACTTCAGCTTCGCCGAGGTGCTCTCGACCGTCCTGCTCTCGCTGGTGGTCCTCATCTTCTGCGAGATCACCCCCAAGAGCGTCGCCGTCCAGGCGCCGGAGCGCTGGTCGCGCCTGCTCGTTGGGCTGGTCGAGAACCTGATGCTCGTGCTCTGGCCCGTCGTGCGCGCGCTCACGTGGATCACCGAGCACGTGGTGGGCCTCTTTGGCCCACAGGTAGGCCATCACCGCCTCGCCGTCACCGAGGATGAACTACGCCTCATGGTCGAGGTCAGCGGTGAGCAGGGCGTGCTCGAAGACGACGAGCGCGAGATGATTGATAACGTCTTCGAACTGGCCGATACCACGGTCCATGAGGTGATGGTGCCGCGCATTGATATGGTGACGCTCGAAGCCAACGCCACCCTCGAAGAGGCCACTGATCTGGTGCTCCAGGGGGGGCAGTCGCGCGTGCCCGTCTACGATAGCTCCATTGACAATATCATTGGCGTACTCTATGCCAAGGATCTCCTGCGCGCCTACGCGATGCAACAGATGATGCGCTCGGTGCGCACACTGCTGCGCCCAGCCTATTTCGTGCCCGAATCCAAGCGGCTCGATGACCTGCTGCGTGAGATGAAGCAGCGGCGCGTCCATATGGCCATCGTGGTGGATGAGTATGGCGCG
>JADMIN010000344.1 GCA_015478575.1 Ktedonobacterales bacterium
CCGCGAGCGAGAGCATCTCCTCTTGGAAGGGGCGGTGGGCGGCGCGAAGGGGCGGCGGCGAGATGTTTGGTGCTTCGCGTCCCGCATGGCGCGGCTCATGCCGGTGCCTGCCCACGTCCTTGCCCCCTAGGATGAGCCGTGGGCCAAAGGCCCACGACCCTGGGAGATTGCCCTGGGGACACCCGCCGCCGGAGCGATCACGGCTTGGGCGTGGCCGTAGGAGTGGGCGAGAGCGCTGGGTCAGGCGTCGGCGTGCTGCCCGGTCCCGGCGTGCTGCCCGGTCCCGGCGTGGGCGAGAGCGCCGGGTCAGGCGTCAGCGTCGGCATGGGCGTGGGCGTGGACATCGGTGCGGGCGTCGGTGTGGTGGTGGCGCCCACGACCGTAAACGTGACCGTCCAGGCGAGGAGAACCTCATGCGAGGAAACATCGCTGAACGGCACGTCCCAATAGAGTTGCGCCGTGCCCGCGCCTGCCGCTTGATACAGCATGACGAGGTAGCCGCCGCCGTCACTCTTCATGGTCACACTGCTCCGGGGGGAGTAGGGCAGATTCAGCGGTGTCCCATTCAGCAGCCAGCGCACGGTGACCATATGCTCGCCCGCGAGGGTGTTGCTGTGCGTCTGAAAGAAGACGTAGACCAGTTGCCCGACGCGGAAGACCGAGGTGATATTCCTGGGCGTATTGTCGCTGCCAATGCCCGCCGCGGTGACGACATTCGAGAGGTGCGCGCTGCTCGGCCCTGGCGTGCTCTTCGAGGAGGCGCCGCTGAGCGGTCCCAGCCGACCCGCCGGGCCAGTCTGGCGCGCGCCGAGCGCGGCGAACAGCGTGGCGATCAATCCCACGACCACGAGCATGGCAAGCGCGGCGGCCAGCGTAGGGAGGCGCCCGCGTGACGGCGCGGTGATGGGCGTGCGCATGTGCGGCGCTCTTTCGGCATGTGGGGCGCCGCCTGGTGCGCCGGTGGTGACGGATGTTGGTAGAACGGCGCGGGCCATATGCCGTGGCAGGGCGCGGGCGTGCGCGTCCAGCCGGTCGGTGGTGGGCAGGCGCGCTTGCCAGAGCGCGGCGTCGGTGGCCAAGCGCTGATCGAGCGCGCCTATGTCGGCTGGCAGCGGCTCACGCTCGTCGCCGGGGTCGGGATGCTGATAGTCAGTGGGCATGGAAGTGTCTCCCTCTCGTCACTCTGGGGTGCTGAGTTGGTCACGCAGCAAGGCCAGCGCGCGGCGCAGGCGCGTGCGAATGGTCGCGGGCGGAGCGTCCAGGGCGGCGCCGATCTCGGTCGCGTCCATGCCGCCATAGTAGCGGAGCGCGACGACGATGCGCAGCACAGGGTCAAGCGCATTCACAGCGGCGCGCAGATCCAGCGAGCCGGTATGGTCGCTCGCGCCCAGGTCGGCATCCAAGAGCGCCAGCGCCGCATTCTCGCCTTCGGGCAGGGGGAGCGTCGCGCGCAGCCGCCGCCCAAAGCCGCCGCGCTGCCACTGGCGGCAGACATTCACCGTGATCTGGAGGAGCCAGGGGCGTAGCGCGCTCGGATCCCGCAGCGTAGGCCATGCCTGCCAGGCGCGGGTAAGCGCCTCCTGCGCGGCGTCTTCGGCGTCCGCTAGGCCCACCAGCGCCGCCGCCACCCGCAGCATCGCCGCCGTATGCGGCGGCGCCAGCGCCGCGAAGCTCTCGTCATCCGCCATTCGTCTCGTGCCTCGCTCGAAGCTCTCCGCACTGCCCGGTGACCCCGCCACCTGGGCCGCCATCCACGGCGCCCGCATGCGTTGCCCCTTTCATCCGCTCTGGGGCCAGCCTGGCGCGCCGATGCTATACGCCGATGCTATACGCCGATGCTATACGCCGATGCTATACGCCTGTGCCCGCCCTCCTATAACGATGATGAGCCAGGGCCGAAGTGTTTTAGGGACACGTGTTTTAGGCAGAGGAAGAGCGGCGGCCACCTGATGGTGATGAGCGTGTCGTGCGCTTGAAGGGCGGGCGCTGAAGGGCGGGCGCTGAAGGGCGGGCGCTGAAGGGCGGGCGCGGGTGAGGCAGAGGAGTGGTGCTGAGAGTGTCATGAACTGAATGCCCACGGATCATCTTGAGGGCGGCGAGAGCTTGTGTCCAACCGCGCCGCCCGCCCAACCGGGGAGTATCCGCGCCCTGGAGGGCGCGTCGTCGCGCGCCCCTGTGCTCCTCCCCTGTGCTCCTCCGCTAGTGGCCGCCCGCGAGCAACTGTGGCACCGTCACCAGCGTCAGGCCACGCGCGCGCAGCCCCTTGATGATGAGTGGTAGCGCTTGCGCGGTCTGCGACCGATTGAAATAGCCATCATGCAGCAGGATGATGCTGCCGGGTTGCGCATACGTCAGCACACGGTTCACGATGACCTGGACGCCAGGCGAGGCCCAATCCTGTGGATCCACGTTCCACGTGACCGTCGTCAGGCCCATCGCCTGCGTCAGCGTCAGCACATCGCCGTTATAATCATCGAAAGGCGGGCGCCAATAGGGCACACAGAAGTTTGGGCCTAGCACACTGTGGAGCGCCTGAAGCGTGGAGGTCAGTTCCCAGGCACGTGCCGTCGGCGTGAGTTTCGTCATGAAGGGATGGTCCCAGGTATGCATGCCGAAGGCGAAGCCATCCCTCGCCTCGCGCGCCACCAGATTGGGATAGCTCCGCACGCTCGCCCCCACGACGAAGAAGGTGGCCGGTGTGTGCGTCTGCTCAAGTGTCGTCAGAATCGCGGCGGTATAGTCAGGGCTGGGGCCGTCGTCAAAGGTCAGCGCGACGGCGGAGGTGGCCGGGGCGGAGCGCACGACGTAGGGCAGGGCATGCGCGCCCCGCGGACCGCAGCCCAGATCGTAGCTGCCTGGAGGCGGGATGTAGAGGGGGCCTGATGGCACCGCGGGCGTCGAAGTCGGCGTCGGACGGATGGTCGGCGTTGGGGTCGGTGTCGGGGTCTTGGTGGGCCGGGGTGTCGGAAAGGCATCAACGAGGGCGACCCCGTTCTTTGCCGCGTTGAAGGGCCATGGCATGGCGCCAGCGATCTCCAGCACGCCGCTGAGCGTCAGCAGCAGCCCCGCGAGCGCCAGCACGATGGTCAGTGGGCGCGAAGGCCGCGTGCCGCCGCGGCGGCTGCCGGTGGGCCGCGGCGGTGTCTGGGGGCGTCGTCGCACGGTGACAGCGGGCTGCCACGGCTCGGTCATGTCCTCGACGCGGGAGCGCTCGTCGAAGCGATACCCGTGAGGTCGTGTTGGTCGTGTTGGTCGTGTTGGTCGCTGGCGGCTGTTGCCCATAGAGTGCCCCTCCCCTTCCCAATCCATGCAACGGCCTAGAAGGCAAAGCATAACGCCCCCCTGGCGGCGTAGGAGTATCGCGTGATGGCGCGGGGCATGGCGGAGAACGCCACCGTGCGTAGCCACGCGCGAAAGCGCCGCTGGCACACGCTGGCGGCGCTTGCTTTTCGCTCTCTCCCTGGGGTTCCGGTTACCCCGCCGTGCCCATCGGGCCAAGTGGCTCGACGATGCCAGCCAGCGGCCAGCGCGGATTGCCGACGCGGTACACCACGCGCGAGATCTCCCACGCGGGCCGCTCCGCCGTGCTCTTGGCGCGGCTCTTGGCGAGCGGCCAGCTCAGAAAGCGGCTCTTGCTCACCGGCACCAACTCATAGACGCTGCCCGTGCGGAAACAGGGCACGCCCAGCGCCCAGACGATCTCATCACTGCCCAGCAGCTCGAAGCAGGCACGATGCATGCCGCGACCGGTGGGGTCGGGATCAATCGAGATCAGTCGGCCTAGGCGCCCGCGTGTATGCAGTGGGCCACGTTCCCACGGCCCCTTGAGGCGATGTGCCCAGCCCCAGGTGGGATCTTGCTCCGGGTGTTCTGGGTCATCGGGTGTCGGCAGCAGCGTCAGCAGCAGCGCAAGCTGGCGTCGGGGCATGGGCACCAGCGCATCTGGCTCGCCAGACTCTAGGTTGGCCAGCGCCCAGGCCAAGTCGCCGTGCCCCAGGACGCTGTTGGGC
>JADMIN010000345.1 GCA_015478575.1 Ktedonobacterales bacterium
TGCCTCACTTCGTCGCGGGGGTGGTCTCCCGGCGCCATGCCAGACGCGGCGCCGCATCATCAGAGTATACCACCGCACTCTACAACGAAGCCGCGAGCGAAAAGGTGTCGCGTGAATCGCGAACTGGGCGGACACAGACGCGCAACCGCGGCGCGTCTTCAGTTGTCCGCACTCCGGCTCATGGAGGCCGTCAGGTCTCCATGATCGTGATCAGGGCACGCAAGAGCTGGAGCAAGTGGTCATAGTTGTTCTGGCCCATGTGGGCTGCCCAATCGGCTTCCATCTGGTGGATGACCGCGCGTACGGTGTCGTCAACCCGCCGCCCACGCGCGGTGAGCCGGACCAGTTTGGCACGCCGGTCCGTCGCGTCGGGCACGCGCTCCACATACCCCAACGCTTCGAGATCATCAACGAGGTACCCCAGCGATTGTTTCGTCAGCAAGGCCGCGTCGGCCAGCGCGGTGAGCCGCATCCCTTCGAGAGGCAGGTGCTGGAAAACGGTGAAGTGGGCCGGGCGCAGGTCGCCAAAGCCCGCCGCCGCTAGCCCCGCCAGCACCTGCCTGGTCGCCGCTTCGCGCGGGATGCGCAGCAGAGCGCCGATTAGGCGACGATCTTCCCGCTCATCCGCCACCAGCCACCTCCTCTTCGGGAAGCCCGCCCTTGACAATTCCGTCAGATCAACTTACTATTTAGTCAGACGTGCTCACCGTCTGATAATCTTACCATATGACGCGACTGAGGGAAGGCAGGAGGATGGAGTGATGAAGCGGTTCTGGAAAGGGTTCTTCTGGGGGGAACCCAGTCACAAATCTCGCGCGTGGGTGGGAGTCGTCAGCGGACTTGGCGTCGTCGCCCTCGCGCTGTGGCTGTTCACCCGCGGGCGTGGCGCGCCGCTGTTCCTATTCGCGCTGCTCTTCCTGGGTCTGGCAAACGTCGGGTGGGGAGCCGAACTCTTCCCCAGACGGCGCACGACCATTTCCGGGTGGGCGCGTGTGGGACGATGGGGGTGCGCGCTGGTGGGCGCTATCCTGGCAATCCTCAGTCTCCTCTGGGGCTTGGCGTTCGGGCCGGTCTTTGGCCTGGTGATCGCGGGTACGGGTCTCCTCCAAGTGTTCGAATTCGCTCCCGGCGGGCCAGCAAACCGGCCGTAGTCCAACGGTGAACCCGCGTCGCGCGCGTCACAGCGCGCGCGACAGGCGCCAGTATGCGCCCCGCGTGGGTATGCCAGAGACGCTGGCCATCGGCTCGCCCGTAGGCCGTGAGACCTTCAGAGAAGCGTCGGTGGATCATCCTCACCAGCGGACACACGGGCGCGACGTGAAAGCGGGGGACGTGAAAGCGGGGGACGTGAAAGCGGGGGACGTGAAACGGGCGCCAGTGGAAGCTGGCGCCCGCAAGGTAGGAACAGTTGCGTTGTGGGAGGCTTACTTCGTCGCTTTGGGATCCTGCGCCTCATCGTAGTTGCGGCGGCGGTGCAGCCCACCGATCTTGCCGATGCGCGCGTAGTGCTCCGCGCCGTGGCGCGCCTTGGTCTGCTCGCCCCCCTGCCGACCGATGCGGGTGTAATGGTCAGACCCGTGACGTTCTCTCACGATGGTCCCCCCCATCTTCCCGATCTTGCTAAAGAACTCATGGCCGTATTTCTCACGGGCGGCTTGCCCGCCGCGCTTGGCGGCTTCCGTTCCGGGCCGGGGTCCGGGCTTACGACGCTGGGGCTGTTCTTCGTTGGTCATGTCGCCATCCTCCTCTGTCTTCACGCATTTCGCACCGGGCAAGTACCAACGATTGTTGATACCTTGCCATGAGCATAACACCCTTAGCTTAACTTATGCTGACTTTAGCTTAGAGAATGCTTAGAATATCCGCTAATTCGCCCGTCTCGCGTTAAGAAATCGGCCACATACGCAAGATTTTCGCAAATACGTGCTCCATAGAGCAGGAATATCACGCCTCCTCGTTCACTATACCACTCCGCGAAGGTATCAGGCAAGGGGGGACAATGGCCACCCCGCCTCCTTCTTCCCATCCGCCCGCCACCCCTAGCCACCACCAGGCGCGGCCAGGCGCGGCCAGGCGCGGCCAGGCGCGCACAGCACTCTCGCCACGCCCCTTGCGTCGCCTCACGTGCCCGTTTAGAGTGAGATCAAGAGCGCATCGGTGTGTCGCGCGCGCGACGCCGCGCTTCCCGCGCTGGGAGGGGCGGCGTCCGCGCGTCTGGATGAGAGGGGTGAGGGGCGATGGCTGTGACGACGCTGAAGCTGGGTGCGATTGATCCGCGGACGGGGGTCTTTGGGGCGCACCCGCTCTTGGGTGGGCCGCTGGACTTGAATGACGGCGTGACCTTCACCCTGGCCTCGCCGGAGGGGCTGGAGCTGCCCCTGCCGCCGCGCACGCTGGTGCCGGTGGGGAACATCCGTACCCAGGGCGAACGGGCCACCCGCGCGATCTTTCGCCACAACCGTGAGGCCCGCGCTCGCGTGATCCTTGGCCCCATGACCAGCGCCACGACCCTGGCGAGCGCGCTGCGGACGCTCCTCTCGTGGGTCAACGCCGCGCCCACCACGCCCATCGCGGTGCAGTATCAGGCGCCCTCAGCCTCGGCGGCGGTCTATCTGGATGTGGTGGGGGCGGCCTGTGACGTGCCTAGCGATGAGGACCAGTGGCTCACGCTCCAACTGGAGCCGATCACGCTGGTCTTCTGGTGCCGTCCGGGGCTGCGTGGGGACCGGATCACCCTGCAGAACCTGGCGCCTAACCCTGGCTTTGAGCAGGGGAGTGGACCAGGGGTCATCGCTTTCTCGGATAGCTTGGCGACGGCCAATGCCTATAGCCTCCAGGCGGGGAGCGCGCCGGGGCTGGACAAGAGCACCTATGCCGATGCGGTGCAGGCGGATGCGCCGCTGCGCTTCTATCGGCTGGATGAGTCTAGCGGTACGAGCTGCGCGGACGCCATGGGCAACGGCAACGGTACGCTGGTGGGCGGCGTGACGCTGGCGCAGACGGGTGCGCTGACGGGGGACACGGATACGGCGGTCTCGCTGAACGGCACGACGGGGACCATCAGCCTGCCCACGACGGGGCTGCCGACGGCCAACGCCCCGTGGAGCATCGAGGCGTGGATCAAGCTGGCGGCTAACCCCACGGCCACGGCCATCATTGGCTATCTGGGTGGGGGCGGGAGCGCCTCCAACTCGGCCTACTTTGGCATCTTGATCGGGACCGCGAAGCCGTTGCTGAACATCCATGGGACGCTGATCACGGCGCCCAGTAACATCAGCCTGAACACGTGGCACCACGTGGTGGGGACGTGGGACGGGACCAACGGCACGATCTTCGTGGATGGCGGCCAGGTGGTGACGGGGACGGCCACGGCGGGCCTGATCGCCTATGGCACGGCGTACCTGGGGTCACTGGGGGGTGCCTCGAACTGGCTGAGTGGGCCGTTGGATGAGGTGGCGATCTATGGCACAGCGCTCAGCTCCACACGCATCGCCGCGCACTACACGGCGGGCACCACCACCCCGGCCACGACGGCCAACACGCTGCTCTTGGGCAGTGGGGGACGGATCAGCTTTGGCTCAGCCACCTGGTCGGCGCTGAACCTGTGGCAACTGCGTATGCGTTACGCTCCATCGCTCACGGCGACGTTCTACCTGCACTACACGGACGCCAACAACTATCTGGCCGCGCAGGTGACGGGGACGCAACTGAAGCTGACGCAGACCATCGCTGGTGTGGCCACGAGCCTGGGCACGGCCAGCCTGACGCTGGCGCCGGGTGCGCGCTATTGGCTGCAAGTGACGCAGTTCCCGACGGTCCCGGCGAACCCCGCGATGGCGCAGGCGATCCTTCTGGCTGACGCTGGCGGCACGCCGGGCACGGCGCTGGCGACCCTTGGCCCGGTGCCGACGCTAGACGCCGTGACGGCGCTCACGGGGGCGCCGCAGATCGCCGCGGCCTCGGCCAGCCTGGGCCTCTCGGCGCCGCACACGGTGGCGCTGTTTGGTCC
>JADMIN010000346.1 GCA_015478575.1 Ktedonobacterales bacterium
CAGCGAGCCATAAAGATACGCGGCGACGCAGGCGGCCACCGCTGGCGCGACCGCCCGCGGTGGTGTCGCCCGCGGCTGAGCGTGCGCGTCCCTCGGCCCTGTGGCGGGGGATGTGCTCTCCTCCACCAGCGCGCGATGATGGCTCATACGCGCGCTCTTTCCCCTTCCACCACCTCCTCCTCCACCTCATCCTCCGCATAGAAGGCGAGGCCGAGCAGTCCGGGGCCGCAATAGCCACCCATCACTGGTGTGAACTCGGTGGTATAGATCTCGGCGCAGTCACATGTGGCAAGGATATGCGCCTCGATCCACGCCGCCTCCTCTGCCGCGCGCGCGTGCTGCACGGCGACATGGAGGCGGGCGGTTGCTGGCACCATGCCCCGCATCCGCGCGATCAATGCCTCGATGGCGCGGCGGCGCGTGCGCACGCGCGCGATGGGGTGAATGTCACCATTGGAGATCTGGATGATGGGCTTGATGGCGAGCAGGCCCCCAAGAATGGCCGCGACCTGGGGAATACGTGACGTTTTCGCCAGATACTCCAGGGTATCGAGTGTCACGATCATGCGCACACGGCCCGCCATGCGCCGCGCGATGGCGACGATCTCCTCCATCGGTTGACCCGCCGCGGCGGCGCGCGCCGCCGCGAGTGTCACGAACCCCTGCCCCATGCCGGCGGAGAGGGAGTCAACGATGCGCACGTGTACCCCTGGCAGCAGCTCCGGCGCCAGCTCCCGCGCCAGCAGCGCGGACCGCTGGAGCGTGCTGATCTTGCTATCAACCGTCACGGAGATGACCGCGGGCGCGGACCGTGCCGCATGCTCCCACGCCGCCAGATACTCACCTGGCGAGGGCGGCGAGGTCTTTGGCACCGCGCCAGTCGCGAGTAGGCGAGTATAGAATTCCGCGGGCGTGATATCTACGCCATCACGGTAGGTCTCAGTGCCGAAAACGAAGGGAATCGGCACCACGGTGATGCCGTAGCGCGCGAGCAGATCATTGGGCAGGCAAGCTGTGCTCTCACAGACAATGGCGGCGCTCCGCTGGCGCGCGGTGGCGGGCGCCTTCTCCCAGGCCTCCTCGCTCATGGCACCCTCGCTCATGGCACCCTCGCTCATGGCACCCTCGCTCATGGCACCCTCCTGCCCACGGAAATGGTCGCCGCGGGTGCGAGGCCAGGTGGCCGTAGGTCCGAGAGCGCGCGGAAAACGTGGTCGCGCTCGACCGCGTGGACGACCTCGACTAGATGCGCGTTGTATGGTGTCGCGAGATGGAGTTCTTTGCCCAGCGCCACGATCTCTCCATTCAGGTAGTCTATCTCGCTCGCTTTGCCACGCGCGAGGCTCTGCCATGTGGACCCACGCAGGGCAATTTGATTGAGTCGGCCGCGACCGGCCACGGCCAGCACGCGCTGCGCGGCGCGCTCTGGCAGCGTGGCGAGCGCCGTATTCAACGTGCCTTGCAACAGCGCCACCAGGGCAATCGTGGGATTCTGGCGCAGCGCGCGCGGCGAGAGGATGTGGGGCAGGCGCTCTAGGCGGATGCCCGCCGCCCGCGCCACCTGGATGCCTTCTTTCATCACCCGCACCGAGAGCGCGCGCCCCATCTGATCACGGGCCAACTCTGGCAGCATCAGGCCGGTGGCCGCGCAGAGACCATTGTTCAGGTTAAAAATGAGCTTGGTCCAGCGTGCTCGCCGCAGGTCAGCGGTGACATAGGTGGGCACCGCGTCAGAGAGGGTGCGGGCAAGCGCGCGCGTGCGCTGGGTGGGAGGGCCAAAAGGCTCCCCCATCACCAGCCAGCCAGCGAACTGTACCGTGATCCGCCCTGGCTGGAGATAGGAGGTCGCGCACATGACGACCGCCCCAAGCAGCGACTCGCGCCCCAGCACGTCCGCCGCCAGACCGTCAGCGCGCACGCCGTTCTGCAGTGCTACCACGGGTACACCCGCGACCCACGGCAGCAGATCGCGAGACGCCCGCGGCACATCCTGTGTCTTTACCGTCAGCAACGCGAGTTCCGGTGGCTCATCCAGCGCCTCCACCGCCCGCAACGCATACCGCCGCTCGGTGTTGTCGGCCTCGCGCACCAGCAGGCTATCACGCTGAATAGCCGCGACCTGCTCGCCGCGCCCGACGAGCGTGATCTCATGGCCACGCGCGCTGAGCCGTGCCGCGAGAAAGCACCCAATGGCCCCCGCGCCAACAATCGCGATCTTCATCTCTCACGCTCCCCCGCACGAGCCTTAGGCGTATCCGCGCTCTGGCTGGGGCGTCTCTGGCGAGGGCGCCTCTAGCTGAGGCTGCGCCGCCTGGCGCTCATACCGATCTCGCAGCACGACTTGTGCCCCCAGACTCACGGCTAGTGACCCCGCCAGCAGCCCGATCACCACACCCGCTGGCACGGAGACGGCGATGAATGCGCTCAACAGCACCAGCCGCTCGGCAATCAGATACTTGTGTGCCGCGAGCGCCTGTTGACGTGAGACCGAGCGCCGCGCCAGCCACAACGGCACATAGACCCACGCGGCGATGCCCAGCGCGACGATATACAGCCCCAATGCCAGCGGCGTGGGCCGCGGGAGCGCCATGAGTACACTGCCAGCGACTTCCCAGCAGAGCACCAGCGCGGTCACGATCCACACCGCACGCACCAGCCCGTAGACAACGGGCACCGTAGGATAGCCCGCCGCGCGGTCGCCCTCGATGTCGCGTATTGCCCCGACAAGGTTCGTCGCCGCGTCGTGGAAGAAGACCATCGCCGCGAGCAACACGACCGCTGGCCTGAGGATCGCTCCCCCGGCGAGTCCACCAAAGAGGACCGCGCAGACGCCGAGCACCCCACGGTCGAAGTTGCCCAGGATCGCCTTCGCTTTAAAGGTCTTCGAATAGGCGATGCCAAGCACGGTCGTTCCCACCGCCAGGGCGAGATTGGCAACGCCGAGCGCCAGGGCGGCGAGATAGCCGACGAGAATCAGCCCACCCATCGTCAGCAGTGCCTCGCGCGGTGAGACCCGCCCAGACGGCACAGGTCGGGAGGGCTTGCTGTGGGCGTCCAGCTCGCGGTCATAGTAGTCGCCGGCATAGAGGCCGGCTTCCCATCCGCACATGGTCACGAGCGCCGCCAGCACCACGCGCCACGGAACAACACGCCCCGCGGATGCCACTTCAGCGCCCGCGATGGCCACCAAGCCGGAGTGAAACATGGTGTATGGCCGCATCATCTCGATGTGGGCCATGACTTTTGTCACTACCCTATTCCGCATATTGGTCCAGGTAGCGACCGCGCGCGCGCGCGAGTGCCTGCGCCGGAAGCGTGATGGCGTAATACGAGTCAGAGTACCACATCGCACTGTAGTAGAGGGCGATCGGCGTTGGCTCCCATGTGCCATCGGCACGCTGATGGGAGAGCAGCCATTCGACGCCGCGCTCCACCGCGCGAATGCTGATGGCATCTTCTGGATAGCGCAGCAGTGCGAGTAGCGCCCACGCGGTTTCTTCGGCGGTGCTCGGTTGCATACGCATACCGCCCCACCCACCGTCGTCATTCTGTAGGCGCGGCAGCACCGCATGCGCGCGCGTGGCCATCGGCAGATGGGTCAATCCGCAGTCGGCCAGCGCCTCCAGCACTGATGCGGTGCCCGCCACCGATTCGCGGAACCAGATCGAGGCAAACGAGCCATCGTAGCGTTGCGCTCGCCGCAGATAGGCCAGCGCGCGCTCAAGGAGTCTGGGGTTGGCCTCCAGGCGGTGGGCAGCCTGGAGCGCGCTCAAGACATGCCCCGTAATATAGGGACAATCATGATCGAACGGCATCGTTGAGTTGCGGACGAAGGTTGCCCACGCGCCACTCTTGCTCTGCATCCCTTCCAGCCAGCGCCCCCCCCGCCGGAGCGTCGCCGCCGAGGCCGGCTCGCCCAGCGCGCGCAACGCCAGCAGCGTATACGCCGTATCATCGCTATCTGGCCAGCCAGCGGGCATCGCCCATGCCCACCC
>JADMIN010000347.1 GCA_015478575.1 Ktedonobacterales bacterium
GGGCGAAGCCGTCGAGCAACCGCTCGTTCATATAGAGGTCAATCTGGGCGACCTTGGCGCTGCCATCACTGGTGAGCGCGGTCTGCGCCTGCTGGAGCAGCGTGTTGCGCGCGAAGTAGTCGTTGATGCCGACCACAGCGGCCAGCGGCAGGAGTGCGGCGAAGAGGACGAGCAGCGACAGCCGGAGGGAGAGCGAGAGCCGGCGGCGCGGGCGTCCACGCTGAGTTGCCTGAGCCATATGAAAGCACCTCGTTTCGCGAATTGCGGAAGACCTGCGCTCGCCGCCGCGGCGTCTCTCCCGTCGCGCCCCGCACCCGCTCGTGAGCGGCTACCTGGGGAGCCGGAAGCCCCCGCTCAATACGTCATCTTATCACGCCGACGCGAAGACGATACGTTGGCGATGCGACCGCGTGGGAAGCATCGCGCTTCTACCTAATATCTCACGTGCGCCCGTCACGCCGAACTCAAGTGGACTTTCAGGCGTGCCTGAGGCGCCAAGCCAGCCCCAGAGGCATGGCCAATGGGGCGCCTTCACGCAAGAGCACTCGATGGGTGGAACGAATGACGCTCCCGAATAGGCGCGTCTCACGCATAATAGTAGACGAGACCATACCCCTCCAACTCGGTGAGCAATTGGCTCACCTCATCCACCGATTTGGAGGAGAGGCGCGCGAGGTCGAGAATCGTGTGCTCGCCATCGGCGAGGAGCAGGATGGTGCGATGCCCGCGCGAGAGATTGTAGGTCGTGACGATGGCCATCAGGTCGCGCACATCCGGCGCGCGGCGCGGGCGGCGCATCAGTACCTGGCTGGCGCCATACATACCATCCGCTGGCCCTTCGCGCCGGCCCAGGTTGGGATTGGTCGGCTGCGAGTAGGCAGGGGGCGCGCCACGTGGGCCGATCGGCTCGCCGGGCGTGGAAGTGGTGTAGGGCGGTGGCGAGGGCGGCAGGCGCCACGAGCCGCTGGACTCCGTGGGCGCGCCGCTGGGGCCACTGGGCATGGAGCCACCAGGCGCGGTGCGCCCGCCGCGCGCGCCCTCCACCATATCGAGCGAGGGCAGCACGCCGGAGACATTGGGGGTGGGCCGCGGCGCGTAGGGATCGAAGGCGAAGCGGCATTCGCCCCAGCGCGTCAACACGGCTAGGGCCTCGCGCCCGCGCAGACTGGCGACCGCGGCATAGATGGCGCGCCCCACCATGAAGAAGATCTCGCCCTCTTCGAGCACCGTGCCCACGCCGCGCTCCACGGAGAGCAGGCCGGTACGCCGACCAAGCTCTACCACTTCGATCACGTTCGATAGACGATCAGTGGCCGTCACTCTGGGCTTTGCCATGGTCTTCTCCACGTGCCGCGGCGCAACTGACCGCGTGGGCGCCATCGTGTCTGAGGCGTGTCCCATCGCTGGCGCCGCTCGTGTGGCCGCCAGCCCCGCTGATCTCTTCCGCGCTCCGCCGCTTCACCGCAGTATAGCATAAGTGCGTTCACGCGCATACGCTTTCACGCGAAAAGCGCCCGCACCATCAGCCACACAGGGGGTTAGCCGCGCTCCGCGAGGTTTTTGACGAGTTGGGCATCTTCTTTGGAGCAGATGAGCAACCCTTCGGGCGTATCCACCACGATCAAGCCAGAGACGCCCGCGGTGGCGATGCGTCGGCCAGTGGCGCTATAGATCAGCGTGTCGGTCGTCCGTTCTTGGAGATAGCCGCCCGCTGGCAGCCCGACGACGACATTGCCGTGGGCATCGGCGGGGTGCAGCGCGGCAACTTGAGGCCAGCTACCGATGTCATTCCAGCCGACGGCGATGGGAATCACGACGATGCCGTCCGCGCGCTCCATGACGCCGACATCCACCGTGACGTTCGCGGTCAGCCGCGGCCAGGCGCGGGCGATGGCGCGCTCCACCTCTGGCGTGACCTGGCCACCTGTCCGCGCCGCCGCCGCGCCGATCTCGCTGAGCACGTCACCGATCACTGGCACGTGGCGCTGGATCTCCGCGAGAATGCGGTCGGCGCGCCAGATGAAGATGCCCGCGTTCCAGACATACTGGCCGGTCTGAAGGTATTCGCGCGCGGTCTCCAGTCCAGGCTTCTCGACGAAGCGGGCGACCGCGTGCGCGGTCAGTGGGCCAGCCGCCGCCAGGGGCGCGCCCATCTGGATGTAGCCATAGCCGGTCTCTGGAGCGGTGGGCGTGATGCCGAGCGTGACGAGCGCGCCTTGGCGCGCGACCTCCTCGGCGAGGCGCAGGGCGGCCTGGAACCCATCGGTATCGGCGATGAGATGGTCGGCGGCGAACGACCCCATCACGCCCTCGGGGTCGCGCGCCTGGATCAGCGTGGCGGCGAGGCCGATAGAGGCGGCGGTGCCTCGGCCCGCTGGCTCGGCGAGGATATTCATGGCGGGCAGCGCGGGCAGTTGTTCGCGCACAAGCCCGCGGTAGCGCGCGAAGGTGACAACGTAGAGCTGGTCCGGCGGCACGAGCGGCGCCACCCGGTCCACCGTGGCTTGGAGCAGCGTGCGCTCTCCCGTCAGGCGCAGGAACTGCTTGGGCACCGCTTTGGTGCTGAGCGGCCAGAGCCGCGTGCCGCTGCCCCCCGCGAGAACTGAAGCATACATACACGCCTCTCTCCCTGTTGTAGCGGCACCCGCTGGCGCCAGAGGCGCCCAGCCGCGGACCAGGCGGCAGCCGTGGTGACGCCGCACAGGCATAGTACACGGGGAATACCCGCCACCGCAACCCGTCGGCACCGGACGGTCGGCGAGGGTGTGGCGAGGGTGTGGCGGTTGGTCCGCGGCGCTGGCCAACGCGGTTGTGGCCCTGGCGGCGGCGTGCTATGCTGCGACCGTGGACACCACAGCCCATCAACGCGCGGACACTGGCGGTGGACCACGGTATCGGGGGTAGACGGCTTATGGCGGTCCGCAAGGTATTCGGCGGCCTGGCGCGGCCTAGCGCTTCGCTCGCGCCGCGCGTCCAGAGAGGGGTGGCCGTGGCATCGGCGCGCATCCGCTCCCTGGCCACACGCTGGCACTCCGCGCGGACGACAGAGCGCCCCGTCCCGTGGTGGGAGGGCTATCTGGTGGCGGTCATGGGCATCATGCTCGCCTCGCTGGGAATCGCGGGCATCCGGCGCATCATCCACACAGAGAACATCTCGCTTGTCTATCTGCTGGTCGTGGTATGGCTGGCCCTTTCGTACGGACGCTGGCCCGCCGCTGCCGCCTCATTGCTGGCCATCCTCACCTACGATTTCCTCTTCATCCCGCCGCTTTATCGCCTCACGGTCAACGATCAGACACAGTGGGTCTCGCTGGGGGCGCTGCTCACGGTCGCGCTGGTCATTGGCGCGCTGGCGGCGGCGGCGCGGGCACGGGCGGCAGAGGCCATCGAGAGCCGGGAGCGCACTGAAGCGCTCTATGACCTTGCCCAACTCACCGCCGCCACAACCGACCAAGATCTGTTGCTCGACGCCCTGGCACGGCGGGTGGCGCAGGTGTTCGCGCCTGCTGGAGTCACCGCGTGCGTGCTCGTGCTGCCCGATGCGCAGGGATTGCCTGTGGCGCGGAGTGTCGCGCCTGAGCAGAGCGCACTTGCTCGCGAGCTGCGCTTGGAAGTGCGCGAGCATGCCGCTCTGGCCGCGTGGGTGTTGGAGCATGGCCGCGCGGTGGGCACTTCCATCGTCCCACGGTGGGCGAGTCAGGGCGCAGTGCTGTCCTTCTTCTTCGTGCCCCTGCGGACCAGCCAGCGAACTGTTGGCGCGCTGGGCATCGCTGGCCCGGAGCGGGTCCGCGCGCTCGCGGCGGAGCGCGTCGCGGCGCCGTTTGGCAGCCCAGCGAGCGATCCCTACATCCAGTTGTTCACGGTCTTCTGTGATCAGATCGCGTCAGCACTGGAACGGACGACCTTGCGACGGCAAGCCATCCATACAGAGGCGATCCATGAGAGCGACCGGCTGAAGAGTGTGCTGCTCGGCTCGGTCACGCATGACC
>JADMIN010000348.1 GCA_015478575.1 Ktedonobacterales bacterium
CCCGCGGGGAGCGCGAGCTTGGTCGGGCAGCGGGCCACGGTGCTCGTTCCACTCGCGCCACACGGGCGCGTGCGGGTGCTGGGCGAAGACTGGGCGGCCCGTCTGCGCGAGCCACGTGCCGCCGCTGGTGCGCAGGTGGCAACGCGCGTGGAGGTCGGTGGGGAAGTGCGCATTATCGGCGTAGATGGGTTAAAGTTAATCGTAGAGCCGGTCTAGTACCGGCTCTCGTGGGAAGGGAACCGACAACTATGGACAGCACAGCGCTCGCCGCGGGTATCGCGATTGTGGTGATCATCCTGATCTTGTTCTTCCTCTCGGGGCTGCGAATTGTGAACCAGTACGAGCGCGGCGTCATCTTTGTGTTGGGTCGGCTGATCGGCGCCAAGGGGCCGGGGGTCTTCTGGGTGCCCCCGTTCATCAGCCGCATGCGCAAGATTGACCTGCGTATCATTACCATTGAGTTGCCACCACAGGAGACGGTGACGCGAGACAACGTCACGGTGCGTGTCAGCGCGGTGGTCTATTTCTATGTGGTGGACCCCAACAATGCCGTCAACAATGTGCTCGATTACTACCGTGCGACGGTGCAGATCGCGCAGACGACCTTGCGCAACGTCCTTGGCCAGCACGAGTTAGACGAGCTGTTGGCCAAGCGCGAGCAGATCAACCGCGCCATCCAAGCCATCCTCGATGAATCCACCGAGCGCTGGGGCATCAAGGTGACGGCGGTTGAGGTGAAGGATGTCGAACTGCCGCAGACGATGCAGCGCGCGATGGCGAAGCAGGCGGAGGCTGAGCGCGAGAAGCGCGCGAAGGTGCTGATGGCCCAGGGTGAGTTCCAGGCAGCGCAGACGCTGGCGGACGCCGCCGCGCTCATCTCCACCGAGCCCGCGGCGCTTCAACTGCGCTACCTCCAGACGCTGACGGAGATTGCGACCGAGAAGAACTCGACGATCATTTTCCCATTGCCGATGGATTTGGTCGAGCCGATGTCGCGCCTGTTGCGTCATGCCGCGGATAGCGCGGGTGCCCCCGTCGCACCAACGCAGCCGCTCGCGCGGCCCGCGGGCGCGCCCGCTACACCGCCACCGGGCGCCGCGGGCACAGGCAACATCCCTGGCCCAACGAGTGCAGGCCCAACGAGTGCAGGCCCAACGAGTGCAGGCCCAACGCCGGACCCGCGGGGCTAGCGGCTTGGTGTTCCCTCGCGTGGGGCGGCGTCCACTCTGGCCGCCGCCCTATCGGTGTACCCCAGCATGGCAGGGGAGGACACCCATACATCCCGATGTGGGATCTGAGGCGGGAGTCAGGGCTACGCCTCTTCGGATGGGGCGCCCGGCTCGTCAGGCGCGGGCTTGGCGCGGTTGGCCTGGGCATAGGCAAGATAGTGCTGATACTGCTCTTCCGTGATGAGATGGTCAGCGTGATAGAGGTTCATCATCACGTCAAGCTTGAGAATGCTGATGAGGTTGATGCCCAGTTGTTTGAGGCGGTGCTGTGCCCCCAAGTCGCGGTCCACCAAGACCATGGCGTCATGTACCAGCACATCGTGCTCAGCGAGGAAGTGTACGGTATCTTGAATGCTGGTGCCACCAGCGATGAGGTCATCAATCAACAGGGCGCGCGAGCCTGGGCTGTAGCGGCCTTCGATGCCACGCGGGCCAGTGCCTTCAGGCTTAGGACGCGAGTAGATCAAGGGCACATTGGCTTCGAGCGAATACGCGGCGGCCAGCAACAGCCCGCCCACTGGCACCCCAGCCACCACATCATACGAGACAGCCCTGGCGCGCCGCAACGACTGGGCGAGCGTGACCTCTTGATGCATGAGCTGGGCGGCGACTCGCAGCGCCATGGGATTGCTAATGAGCAATTTGGGGTTGATGAAAACAGGGGAATTCACCGTGCTGCCGCCGAGGGTGTAGTCGCCAAAGGTGACGGCGCCCAACTCGTGCATCGCGCGCGCTAGCCAGAGGTTATCTAGCGCTTGATCTTTATGCATCTCGGTCTATCTCTCCTTCGGTGTCTCTCGCGGCGCCCGCGCGGGATGAATGGTGTTCGGCGGGGTGAGCTGGGGAATACCTACGGTACGCGCGGCCTATAGCGGTGCGCAGTATAGCATAGTCGCGGCCAGTCCATCATGCTAGACGTTACCCTATCATCCTATCTCTCCTCATATCTGTCATGGCGTCAGCGCCGCGCGCCAACCGCCGCGCCCCAACTCGTGGGGAAAATTGCTTGCGAGCCGCCGCCAAGTCGCGTACACTGTGATGGTATGTCTATCGCTGTGATCACCGAACTTACGAAATCCTACGGCGCTGAGCTGATCTTGCGCGATGTCTCGTTCCGTGTTGAGGCGCGTGACCGCATCGGGCTGGTAGGGCCGAACGGCGCTGGCAAAACGACACTGCTCGATTTGCTGGCGGGCCGCCTGCTGCCCGATGGCGGATCCGTCTCTTTCGCGCGGGGTGAGGCCATCGGCTATCTGCCACAGATCGCCGATTTCGCGCCCGAACGCTCACTTCATGAAGAGATGCTGACGGTCTTCGCGGCGGCCCATGCGTGGGAGGCGGAGCTGGAGCAGCTCGCCGCTCAGCTTGCCGACCCCGATGCACTCGCGCAGCCGGAGACCTACAACGCGGTGTTGGAGCGCTACGCGGATGTGCAGACGCGCTTCGAGCATGCGGGTGGCTATACCATCGAGCCACGTGTGCGCCAAGTGCTGGATGGCTTGGGCTTCACCCGCGAGCAACAGGCCGCTCCAGCCAGCCACCTGAGCGGCGGCCAGCAGACGCGCGCCGCGCTCGGCAAACTGCTCCTACAAGATCCTGATCTGCTTTTGCTCGATGAGCCGACCAATCACTTGGACCTGTCCGCGCTCGAATGGCTGGAGGGCTATCTCAACGCCTGGCACGGCGCGGTGATCGTCGTCTCGCACGACCGCTACTTTCTCGACCGTGTCACCACCCGCACCATCGAGTTGCGGAACCAGCGCGCCGAGGTGTATGCGGGCAACTACACGAAGTATCTGCACCTGCGCGCGCAGCACCTGGAGCGCTGGGCAAGGGAGTATGAGGCGCAGCGGGAGCATATCGCCCACACCGAGGAATTCATCCGTCGCTACAAAGCGGGGCAGCGTAGCAAAGAGGCGCGCGGGCGGCAGACGCTTCTGGACCGGCTGGAGCGCATCGAGCGCCCGCCGGTGGATGCGGCCATCACGTTCCGTATGGGCACGCAGATCGAATCTGGCCAGATCGTGCTGGCAACCGAGAAGCTGGTCGTGGGGTATGCGGGGGGGCGCGATGGCGGTGCGGGGCTGCGTGTGCGCATGGCGGATACGCTGGTGCGACGGGGCGAGCGCGTCGGCTTGATTGGTCCGAACGGTGGGGGCAAGACCACGCTGCTGCGGGCCATCGTGGGGCAGATTCCCGTGCTAGAAGGACGCGCCGCCCTTGGCCATAATGTCCATGTCGGCTATTACGCGCAGACGCACGAAGGGCTGAACTCGCGCTCCACCCCACTGGACGAGATCCGCCACGCCAGCCACCTGAGTGAGGAGGGCGCGCGCAGCTACCTGGGCCGCTTCCTCTTTAGCGGGGACGATGTTTTCAAGCCCATCAGCGCGCTCAGTGGCGGCGAGCGCAGCCGTATCGCCTTGGCCAAGCTCACGCTGCAAGGGGCGAACTTTCTGGTACTGGATGAGCCGACCAATCACCTCGATCTTCCCTCGCGGCAGGTGCTTGAAGCGGTGCTCTCGCAGTACGATGGGACGCTGATCCTCGTCTCGCATGACCGCTATTTCGTGGATGCCCTGGCGACAACACTCTGGGCGCTCGAGGATGGCGTCATCACCAGCTCCCCTGGCAACTACACCGCCTATCGCATGCGCCGCACCCAGGCGGAGTCCGCGACCGCCGCATCTCAGGCGCCGACCGCGCGGGCCAGCGCCAGCGCACGCGCAC
>JADMIN010000349.1 GCA_015478575.1 Ktedonobacterales bacterium
GTCCGCGATAGACCAGATCGGTCTGCCCTGTCGCCGCCTCCCAGACCAGGATGATGCCATCATCGCTCCCAGAGACAATGCGCGTGCCATCCGGCGACCAGGCCAGAGCAAAGACCTGATGCTCACCATGTTTGGTGTAGGTCAGCAGCGTCTTACCCGTCGCGGCATCCCAGACCTTGAGCGTATTGCCTGTCGCCAGCGGGCCAGTCTGTCCCGCATCCCCCGTGCCGGAGACGATACGCTTGCCATCGGGCGACCACGCCAGCTCCCAGACCGGCGCGCCGTTGCCGCTATAGGTCAGCAGGGGGCGCCCATCCGTGGCCTGCCAGATCCGCACGGTGCCATCTTGGCTGGCCGAGGCGATGCGGATGCCATCGGGCGACCAGGCGATGCGCGCCACTGAACCGGTGTGTTTGGCATAGGTCGTGAGTCGCTTACCAGTGCTGGTGTCCCAGACGAACACTTTGCCGTCGCCGCTACCCCAGGCCAATCGCTTGCTATCGGGCGCCCAGACCAGCCCCTGTATGAAGGTCGCTGGATTAGCCGGAGTGGCATAGCTCGTCAACAGTTTCCCAGTGGCGGCGTCGAGGAGCACGACCGTGCCCGTGATGCCGCCCGCGGCGATACGCTTGCCATCAGGTGACCAGGCGGCCGCGAAGACGTAACTCGTCCCAGCGGAGGCTGGCATCGTATAGCTCCAGGCCGATTTCCCCGTCGCCGCGTCCCACATCCGCACCGTCGTGTCGTCGCCCCCGGTGACGATGCGTTTGCCATCGGGCGCCCATGCCAACCCAGGGATGGCGGCGGAGTGGCCGGTATACGTTACCAGCGCGGCACCAGCCAGCGGCGCGATCGCCGTCGGCGTGGCCGTCTGGGATATCGTCGGCGTCGGCGTCTTGACCGCGCTCGACGCGCCAGAGGCGCAGGCAGCGAGCAGGAGCGCCAGCGCGGCCGTCACGATGCCGCATGCGAAGCGCGCGCTACCACGGGCATAAGGGAATCGGCCATCCGTCCGATGGGTGGGCATGCGGTCTCCTCCAGTACATCACAGGCGCTCACCATTCAGAGCGCCAACCTCCTCTCATGACGCGCGCCAACCGATGGATTTACGGCGAGATGGCAGGCACCCACCCAATGCGCTGGCGCCGCACGCCAGCGGTGGCGTATAATCGCCCACATCAGCCAGTCTACGATCCATATCGTGAGCACAAGCGCCCACAACCGCAACCAGCGCGCGTATATGGAGTGTGTAAGGGTGGCAGCCAGATGTGGCTAGCCGCCGTAGCGGAGGCTATGCGCCGCGCCGTGAGCGCGGGCATTGCGGGGAGGTTTCCAGAACGATGTCCTCACGGTACTCGCGCATGCACGCACGATGGAAGAAGCCTGTCTCGATTCTTCTCCCGGTGGTTGGCCTCGTGCTCATCGGTACGCTGGCCATCAGCAGCGCATTCGCGCGCTCCCAGAACGCCCCCAGCGGCACCGTATTGGGCGCGCGTTCCAGCGCACTCCATACCAGCGCAACGCGGGGCACACTCACTCCGGCCTCCCGCGTGGCGCCGACCAAAGACGCGCCGACCAAAGGCGCGCCGACCAAAGGCGCGCCTCGCCCAAGAGGCGTTCGCCCCCTGCACCGTCGGACGAAGGCCAGCGTGGCGGCCAGCCAGATCGGGCGCCTGCCGCTCACAGGGGACGCCACCTTGAGTAGCGGAACGGCGGGCACGCTGGACCGCAACTTCAATGGCGTCAGCAGCCTCGACAGCGCGAACACCAACTTCGGCCTCGAGTTTGAGCCGCCTGATCAGGGACTCTGCACGGGCAACGGCTTTGTCGTCGAGGCCGTCAACTCGGCCTATACCATCTATCGCACCAACGGCACCGTGGTCAGTGGTCCGTTCAACGTGAATGCCCTCTTCGGTGAGGGGCTGACGGAATTCACGAGCGACCCGCGCTGTTACTTCGACAAGGCGACCAATACCTGGTTCGCCATCATCCTCTTCATCAACAGTGCTGGCACTGAGTCGCGCACCGATTTGGCGGTAAATCCCTCCGGCGATCCGACGACGCCGTGGACCGTCTACCATATCGAGGCCAACGACGACGGGACCGGCGGAATGCCGAGTCATCCTGGCTGCCCCTGCCTCGGCGATCAGCCGCTCCTCGGCATTGACGCGGAGAACGTCTATCTGAGCACCAACGAATTCTCGATCCTTGGGTCAGAGTTCAACGGCGCGCAGATCTATGCCATCTCCAAATCGCAGTTAGTCGCACTCGCGTCCACAGTGAACTTCGCGCATTTCGATAACCTGAGCATCGGTGGCGCGGTCGCCGCTTCGGTCCAGCCAGCCATCACCTATGGCGGTGCCGCCGCCGAGTACTTCCTCAATTCCCTCGACCCTGACGGAACGTTCGATAATCGGCTGGGCGTCTGGGCGCTCACCAACCGCCACGCCGTCACGCTCGGCGGCACGCCCACCCTCTCTAGCCTGGTCCTCGCCTCCGAGGTCTATGGCGTGCCACCCGGCGCCGTGCAGAAGGGAGCATCCAGCCTACTCGATTCGGGCGACGACCGTATGCAGCAGGTGCAGTTCATGAATGGCCGCGTGTGGGGCGCCCTCGACACCGCGGTCAATGTCCGTAACGATACGACCGCCCGAGCGGGTATCGCGTGGTTCAAGGTCGAGCCGTTCCTGAGTGGCTCGGTGCTGGGCGGCGCCGCGCTCCAGCAAGGCTACGTCGCCTCGCGGGGCAACTATCTGCTCTACCCCGCCATCCAAGCTGACCGGGCGGGTACCGCGATCCTGGCCTTGACCGTCTCCAGCGCCCGCTACTTCCCCAGTGCCGCCTACACGCTGCTGACGCTCGATCGGTCAACGTTCGGCCCAGTGCATCTCGCCGCCCGTGGCACAGGGCCATATGATGCGAACGCGACACGCTGGGGAGACTACTCAGCGGCCGTGCTCGATCCCGACCACAGCGCCTTCTGGCTGGCCACGGAGTACATTCCGCCGCACGCCAGCCAGACCACCGATGGCGCGAATAACTGGGGGACGCGCGTCTTGGAGGTAGACGCGCGCGAATAGCTTCTCTCTCCCATTGCTGGTACGAGAATTGCTCGCGTTGAGGCAGAGACGGAGCCGCGCTCGCTCTGGTCGCCGGAATGGTCGGCCTAGGGCGGGCGCGGCGCACGCGCGAAGCAAGGATGAGTTTCAGCAATGATGTTACGAACGCCCGCGGAGCCATCTCCCCGCCTGGCCAGCCGGGAGATCGGCCTAGCGATCTTCGGCGGCGCGCTGGCGCTCGGTCTGCTCGTCGGCGCGCTCGATGCGCGCCAACCCGGCGTGCGCGGCGAGACGCTCGCCACCATCGCACTGGCCATCACCTACGTAGCGGGCATCGTGGCGCTGGTCCATGCCTGGCTGCGCCAGCATCCACGCACACGTGCCCTCGGCGATTTCCTCGCCCTGCCTCCTGATCAGTTTGAGGCCGCTGTCGGCGATCTCTTGAGTGAGAGCGGCTACGCACACATGCGCCGAGTGGGCGGCTCCGGCGACCTCGCGGCGGATCTCGTCTGCCAAGACGCCAGCGGGCGCACGGTCGTCGTGCAGTGCAAACGCTACGCCCCTGAGCGGCGTGTCGGCTCGCAGGCGATCCAGACCTTCATCGGCATGGTGGCGGTGCATCATCGCGCCCACCGCGGCGTCTTCGTCACGACCTCCGAATTTACCACGCCCGCGATCGAGTTGGCCCGCGAACACGGCATCACGCTGATTGACGGCCCAGCGTTGGTGGCGCTGGCGCAAGGTGTCGCGTCTGGTGGCACCTACCAGCAACTCGGCGAGGAGGCATACGCCCCGGCGTAAGAGGTTCCGCCCTAGACTGCGCGGGCAGGTGATGTGACGAACCCCGGCACCTACGGCCGGGCATGGGAGCGCTGAGCCATACCGCCACAGGCAGGGAG
>JADMIN010000350.1 GCA_015478575.1 Ktedonobacterales bacterium
CACCATCGCCGTGCTCGATTCTGGCATATGCGTGCTTTTCCCCCCTTCAGGTGACGGCGACCCGCGTCGCCGTCGCTACCGCTCGTATGCAGTGTAGCCGCGATTCCGCTATCATTCTAGGGGCGAGTGGCTATGGCCGGTATTGGATTCACCGATAGCGCCACCAAGAAGGAGGCGGAATGACGCTTGACCAACTGGAGACCTTCATCCACGTGGCGCGCGCGCGCAGCTTCTCGCGCGCCGCCATTGCCCTCAACCTCGCCCAGCCGACCTTGAGCGGGCGCATCAGCGCGCTAGAGACAGAACTCGGGGCGTCGCTCTTGCACCGCCGTGGCCACACCCTCGACCTCACCGAGGCCGGGCGTGCCCTCTTGCCCTATGCCGAGCGGATGTTGGCCCTGCGCACGGAAGGCACGCACGAGGTGCGACGTCTCCAGCGGGGCGGGCTGGGGCGCCTGACACTGGGCGCCAATCCCTCCACCAGCCAGTATCTCGTACCGCGTTTGATTGAGTCGTTCCATGCCGCGCATGCCAGCGTGCCCATCTGGGTGCGGACCGCGCTCAGCCCCTCCCTGATGGAAAGTCTGCTCGACGGTGCGATCCAGCTTGCGGTGTGCTCACATGCGCAACTGCATCCGCGAGCCGAGGTGCTGTGGAGCTACAGCGATCCGCTCGTGCTGGTAGCCGGACGGCGCCACCCGCTAGCACGGGCGGGAAGCTGCGTGCGGGCGGACTTGGCCGGTCATACCATCCTCTCCACACAGGCGGGGCCGACGCGGCTGGGGCTGCGCCACGTGCTGCCACAGGGCGGGGAGACGCCTATCGCCATCGAGGCCACGGCGGGCGAGGTGATGAAACAATTGGTGCTGCGTGGCCTGGGCGTGACGGTGCTGCCCACGCTCGCCGTCTGGCAAGAGCTTGAGCGCGGCGACCTCGTGCGCATTCGTGTGCGCGACGCCGAGTTGCCGCCATACGAGGTGGCGTTGGCGCAATGGTCGGGGCGCGCGCTCCCGCCCGCGGCGGCGGCCTTCGCGGCGCTGGTGCGCCAGGTGGATGTAACGAGCCTGCTCGGCTAGCCGCGACGTCTCTAGGCCGCACGACGCGGCAACCGCGCGCCACTCTCTGGGCTGTTCTCTGGGACGCTCTCGGGGCCGCTCTCTAGCACACGGGCCGTTGGCGCGGCATCTGATGGCTACTGGAGACGGGAATCGAGTATAATGACGCAAATATCGCCAGCGCGCGGGCATCCAGACCGGAGAGGGAGAGACGACGTGGCAGAGATGATGAATGGCGGTCGGCGCATGTCTGAGCGGGCCACGCGCGCCCAGAGCACGAACCTTGATGGCACCGAGACACTCGAAGAGCACCATGAGACCGGGAAACGCGAAGTCGAGATGTACATCCGCACGTACCAGACCTTGCTCCGCAGTTCTGGTGAGGTCGGGCTGAAAGCTCTGGTGCAGGCGCATTACAATATTGACTCGGTCCTTCACCCGCAGGCACGCGCCACCGACCCCGATATGTCCGCCTTCATCTACGCCGTTCTCCGCCTCCCCATCGCCGTGTTGAATTGCTCGCGCGTCTTGCTCGGCCAGTCCGAGGATATCTTTACGCAGCATGGCTTCCAGGTCGAACAGTGGCAGGCCGTCACCGCCTCCGCGCGCCGTCGCAAGTGGTTTTTCGACGGCAAGAATACCCTGGCCGTCTATATCGCCAGCGTCAGCGACACCGACGATATCGTGCCGACGCTGGTAGCGCTCCAGATCGAGTGGAACAAGTTCCACTGGCTGCTGGCCGCTGATCCGACGACGATGCAGCTCCTGGAGAGCCGGGTGGACCGCGCCTCGCCGGTCTATGCCGAGATCACTAAGGTCGTACGCGAGCGGCTGCACGTCTCCCTCGATGATTGGCGCCGGCTAGAGGTCATCTGGGGAGATAACGTCTGGACCAACCTGCTGGCGATCGGGCGTGAGCGCAAGAACTTCGCCTTGCGCATGCTCGGCGGCTCACACGTCGGCTTTGTGCGCTCCACCCGCAAATGGTGGGGGCCAATCAATAAGTTGCTCGAAGATGTCCGCCTGGGCCGTCGCCCGGTCTATTTTGTCTCCAGCAATACGCACAGCATGGCCAATCTGCTCTCTGGCACGGCACGGCGCCGTGAGGAGGAACTGACGCGCTTCGCCCTGGGAGGCGCGGACCCCTTCATGGCGGAGGAGTACCGCAAACTCAAGGACGGCAAATCGCCAGGCAGCCTGCAAAATTATCTCTACTACGCCGCGCGCGAATATCAGCGTACGCCCGCTGGCCAGGGCTTCGCGCGCAGTCGGCCCGTCGAGGAGCAGGAGCGCGGCATCTGGTACATCGGTGCGCGCCACGGCCTGGAACTGGATGTCCAGATCTTTGATCTCTCGAAACTGCGGCCGGATGACCTCGATCCGCGCGTGCGCGTGCCCGGTATCGAGCGCGTGGCCGAAAGCCGCGGCGTCATCATCAACATTGACTATCCGCTCGGCATGGCGGCCTATCGTGTCTTGCGCGAAGTGCTGGAGAATCTCGTCCAGGTCAAAGGCATCTACATTCTCGGCAAGGCCGCGACACTCAATGGCAGCATCGGCGACGTAATGATCTCGAACGTCGTGCTCGACGAGCACAGCCAGAACACTTACTGGCTCGATAACTGCTTTAGCGCGGCGGACGTGAGCCGCAACCTGGTCTTTGGCGCCGTCCTTGACAACCAGAAGGCGGTTTCCACCAAGGGAACATTCCTGCAGAACCGCGCGTATCTCGACTTCTATTATCGCGCCAACTACAGCGTGGTGGAGATGGAGGCAGGCCCGTACCTCGATGCGGTCTATGAAAGTCTCTATATGACCCGCTACCCCACCAGCGACAACATCAACTTCGCCAAACTGCCGTTCGATCTGGGCATCATTCACTATGCCTCGGATACGCCCTACACCCGCGGCAAGAATCTGGGCGCGGGCGGCCTCTCCTACTATGGCATGGATTCGACCTATGCGGCCTCCATCGCCATCGCCCGCCGCATCTTCGACCACGAGCTAGGTGGCGTGCGCGGCGAGGCCGTGGCGCGCGCGGAGGCACTGCGCGTGCGGCGCGGCGCGGGCGACCCGCGCCAGCAATCCGCGAGCGGCGGGCGCCCGTAGTCGCTCTCCCGTAGTCTCCGCCATGCCTAGCGCTCATGCCGGCTCGATGGTGCTGATCAGACCATACCGCCGCAAACCATCGCGATAGTGCTCGGCCAGCTCCTTCGGGCAGATGATCACCTGGGCCTGTCCGTGCAGGTGCGCCGTCAGCATGATCTCGCCCGCGCGGGCGATGGTGAGCGACGGCACGGTTCGCACCAGCGCCATCACCACCTCATGCATCTCATGTTCATCGTCGTTATGCAGGATGACACGGTAGCGCGGCAGTTGGCGGAGCGCCTGGCGCACCTCGTCGTCCGTGCGTGGCGCGGCGACACCCGTCTCGTCTCCCGCGCCGCCATGCGACGTGGCGGTGAGGCGTCCGATGCGCGGCTGGACGCTCATCGAGTCTCACCTCCCCCGCTCTGTGGCGTCTCATGTTCCCGCGGCAGCCTGGTGACCATTCCGCGCGCCTCGTGGCTGGGCACGGCGAACGCTCATGGCCTACGACAGATATACCACGCCCGCGACCCTTCCACCCGCGTGGAAGCACCAGCCAACAGGGCATCTCATCCACGCGGCTGAGGCGTGGGTGTCGGTGTGGGTGTCGGTGTGGGTGTCGGTGTGGGTGTTGGGGTCGCCGTGGGGATGGCGGTCAGCGTCGGCGTTGGCGGAGCATGCGTCGGTGTGGGCGTGGCTGTCGGTTGGGCGGCACCCGTCGCCGGTGAAGGCGCACTCGTGGCGGTGGGGGTGTGCGCAGAGGTGGGGGATGGCGTCAGCGGACGCCCTGGGGG
>JADMIN010000351.1 GCA_015478575.1 Ktedonobacterales bacterium
CCTCCTCTAATCTACGCCCTCCTGTCAAACTGGCTTTGCCGCCGTAGTTTTTTTGACGAAGGCAATGGGAGAGAGGTTCGGTTGATGTTCGTCTTCTTTGATATCGGCGATACCCTGATTGATGAATCTGACTTCGCGCGGTTCCGGCGTCAGCGCGTCTTCGAGTTCCTCACCCAGCATGGCGTACGCATCACCGCCGAGGAATACGATACCGACTTGAATAGCCTCTCGATGCGCGGGCGGATGACGTTCTTCGACCAACTGCGGTGGCTCACCCAGCGCGGTGGCGCATCGCCGCTGTTGGCGATGGCGGTCTTTCGTGATTACATCCTGCACATCGCGCCGGAGGCGCCACGACGCTTCCAGCCCTTCGCCGACGCGCGCGACTGCCTGCGGGCGCTGGTGGAATCGCCCGCGCCGCGCTACTCGCTTGGCATCATCGCGAATCAGCCGACATGGATTCGCGCCAGTATGCGGGAGTGGGGATTGCTGGACTTCTTTGAGGCGGATTGCGTGGTCATCTCTGACGAGGTCGCGGTGAGCAAGCCTAGCTCGGAGATCTTCCAGTTCGCGCTGGCGCAGGCGGGGGTGCCCGCCACTGAGGCGCTCATGGTCGGGAACGACTATCTCCATGACATCGAGCCAGCGAAGTGGCTCGGCATGCGTACGGTCTGGATCGAGCGCGAGGACCACTATGCGCCGGGCGCGCCGCCCATCGAGAATCCCTGGGCGGCGGATGCGCGTGTCGCATCGCTCGCGGAGGTACCGGCGGCGCTGGCGCGGCTGCCCGCCGCCAATGGCCACGACCCCAGGCTTGGCGCCAGCCATCGCGCCACCAGGGCACCATCCCCGAAACCCGGTGCCTGAGTTGAGGGAGCGGTGGGGCCAGGCAAGGGTTCTTCTGTGCGCGGGCACTTGCCTCGAGCGGACCGCGCGCGCTGGGCCTTCGCATCCTCCCTATTTCCAGGCTCCCTATGCCCGCTCGGCAAAGGGCAAGTGGAGATTGGGCCGCACATCTAAAGCAAGGTCATCGCGCTCGCCCAAGCGCAGATGGAAGTAGGCCGCCGCGCCGATCATCGCCGCGTTATCCGTACAGAAGGCCACTGGCGGAAAGCGCAGGTCAACGCCAAGCGGCGCGAGGTCGCGGGTGAGCCGCGTCCGCAGGGCCAGATTCGCCGCGACACCGCCCGCCAACACCACCTGGCGCACACCGAGGGCGGCGGCGGCGCGCACCGTCTTGGTGGCCAGCACATCCACCACCGCTTCCTGGAACGCCGCCGCCACGGCGGGCGTCGAGATGCCACCCGCCGCCGAAGCCGCGGCCCCAGCGCGGGCATAGCGGCTGGCGCCTGGCGCTGTGCTCCGCATCGCCGCGCCCTCCATCAGTTGGAGCACCGCCGTCTTCAGGCCACTGAAGCTGAAATCATCGGTGCCGGCAAGCCAGGCGCGTGGGAGACGATAGGGAGAGGGCACGCCGTCCGCCGCTGTGGCCTCGCGTGCCGCGCGCTCGATGGCCGACCCACCAGGATAGCCCAGGGCGAGAATACGCGCCACCTTATCAAACGCCTCGCCCGCGGCGTCGTCGCGCGTCTGGCCCAGCAGTTCGTAGCGCCCGTGACGGGGAATCGAGACCAATTCACTATGCGCGCCAGAGACTACCAGCGCCAGCAGGGGGAAGCGTGGGTCGCCAGGGCGCTCATCCGCCTCTGGTACACCCTCCACCTCTGGTACACCCTCCGCCTCTGGCGTGGACGCCTCGCCTGGTGTGGCGGTCGTTTCGGCGCGCAGCCAGTTGGCGTAGATGTGCGCTTCGAGATGATTCACGCCGATGAAGGGAAGGCCACGTGCCAGCGCCAGCGTCTTGGCCGCTGTCAGACCAATGAGCAGCGAGCCAGCCAGGCCAGGCCCATAGGTCGCGGCGATGGCGTCGAGCGCGCCCCAATCTCCGCCGGCCTCCGCCAGCGCCGTTTCGACGACGGGGATGATGGCGTCAAGCTGGTGGCGCGAGGCTACCTCCGGCACGACGCCGCCATAGCGTTGGTGGATGCTCGCCTGCGAGGCCACGACGCTGGAGTGGATGAATCGGCCATCCTCGATGACCGCGGCGCCCGTCTCATCACAGGAGCTTTCAATCGCCAATACGCGCATACTGCCTCCGCCGATCCGCGCTCATGCCGCTGGTGGCGCGTGTTAGTCGGGATCTTGCGCGCGCAAGCGCGCCACGAGCGCGGTATGCAGGCGCAAGAATTCGGACCGATACGCGGGCGACTCAAGATCATCGGTCCACATGATGAGCGCGTCCTCGTGGTTGTCACTGTAGTAGCGGCGGCGCGTGCCCGCCTCGCGGAAGCCATATTTGCGATAGAGGTTTTGGGCGACGATATTTGAGACACGCACCTCCAACGTGACGTTGCGCGCATGGATATCGTAGGCGATGCCGATCAGCGTGGCCAGCATCAGCTCGCCGATGCCGCGGCCGCGATAGTCGGGATGGACCGCGATGGTCGTGATATGCGCCTCATCCATCATCAGCCAGAGGCCCGCGAAGGCGATGGTGGAGGCCAATTCTGGCGTGCCGACGGGCGCGGTGCGCGAGGGCAGGAGCGAGAGCGGGAATGGGCGCTTGGGGGCGGATTCGGCGGGTCCCATCGCGCGCGCCGGGACCTGCGCGTGCGTGTCACGCACGATGATGTAGTGCGCGAGCGGATTGTCCTGGAGCTCCTTGCGGTATGCGCTCGGAGGCCAAGGCGTCGAATACGCCAGCCGCTCTATCTCGATGACTCGTGGAATATCCGCTACGGTCATGCGCTCAACCGCGAATCGCACGCTCTTCCCCCTCTCCACGCAGCACGCCACCCTCTTGCCGCGCCTGATCTTGCGGCTTCCCTTTCGTGCTGACCGTGATCGCTGGTCGGCGCAAGTATAGCGGCTCGATGCGCGCGGCATCATCATACTGCCCGTGCGCGGCGCGCGCCAGCGCCAATTCCGCCAGACACGCCGCCCGCCGAATGCTCAGCGGCGAGGTGAACCGCGCCCGTGCGCCCAGCGCTGTCACGAGCGCTCGCTGTGTCTCTTCGCGCCACTCGCCACAGAAGAGCACTGGGGCCGCTTCTACACGTGCCACCACCTCGCCAGGCGTCAGCACCGCGTAGCCCTCGGCTGGCGCCCACGCTCCGGGCGACGCCATCGGGGTGGCATAGCGCGCGGCATAGACCTGCCCACGCCCCGCCTCTAGGATCGCCCAGAGGGGTCCCGGCGCCAGACGCTGCTCCCAGGCGACGCAATCCAGCGTTGGCACACCGATGAGCGGCATCCGCAAGGCAAAGGCCAGCGACTTCGCCGCGGCTAGGGCGACGCGGATGCCGCTAAATGAGCCGGGGCCGAGCGCCACGGCCACCGCGGTGAGGTGGTCCGGCGGGATGCCGTGCGCGTCGAGCAGCCAGCGCAGGCGCGGCAACAGATCACTGCTGTGGCGCTGGCCGACGTGCCAATTGAGTTCCGCGAGCATGGCGCCATCACGGGCAAGCGCGATACCAGCGAAACTGGTCGAGGTGTCGAGGGCGAGGAGCGTCATGCTGATGTCCCCTCTTGGGCGCCCACCGCGCGCCCGAAGGCACCCAAGAGCGCGTGCCCGCGCCGACCAGACGCGGTGCCGATCAGCAACCGTTCTTCTGGCCCTACCCGCTGGATGCGCACCCGAAGCCAATCCGCTGGCCAGGGAGCCAGCGCCGTATTGCTCGCCGCGCCGTCCAGAACCGCGCCGCCGGTCTCCTCACCCCGTTCCGCCCATTCAATGACGCACACCCCCGCGCCGTCGAAGTATTCGTCAAAGCCGAGCGAGAAAAGCTCATCTGGCGCTTCGATGCGATAGAGGTCGAAATGGTAGAAGGGGACGCGACCTTCATACTCCTTGAGCAGTGTGAAGG
>JADMIN010000352.1 GCA_015478575.1 Ktedonobacterales bacterium
GCTCTTCGGCGGTCATCTCGCGGAAGCTCCGTAGCACCCTGCTGGCGACGGTCGGGCGCGAGAGGATGCTGTCGTTGATGATATAGATCCCTTTGCTCACGTTGCGCACCGCGTTGACAAGATCATCGGGTGCGATGCCCTTGAGCAAGTAGGCTGCCGCGCCCAGTTTCATGGACTGGAAGAGCTGCTCTTCGTCCTCAAACGCGGTGAGCATGATAATGGCGACGCGCGGCGAGGCATGACGCAACTGCCGCGCCAGTTCCAAGCTATCATTTGTTGAGAGCAGCGCATCAATGAGGACGACGTCAGGAGTATGCTGCTTGGCCAGGTCAAGGCCGGTGGTGCTATCCGATGTTTCGGCGACGATCGCGCAATCTCCGGCGCCCTCAAGCGCGCAACGGCACCCTTGTCGAAAGAGCGGATGCTCATCAATAAGCATGATACGAATGCAGTCCATTCGGATTCTCTCCCCACTCGAAGAAGGCGCCGGTCACCCAACTACGACCATCATCCTGTCGGCGACTTCGATTATAGACTTCGATTATCGGTAGTATATCCGAGGAGTGAGCGATCTCGCTGGCAAGGGCGGGTCGAGCGACGCGAAGAGGGCGCCGGTGCCGTTTACCGGCGCCCTCCATGCTGATGGCGCTTGGAGGGGCTATGCGCCGTAATTGCGGAGCATCTCGTGCATCTCCTGGCTGAGCCGCAGAGCCTCATCGAAGGGCCGCTGCCACACGTTACGGCCAAAGATCAAGCCAGTCGCGCCGCTTTCCATTGCCAGGCGTGCCTTCTCGACCACGCTGCCCTCACCCTCCATCTCGCCGCCGCTAAAGAGCACGAGGGCCTTGCCAGCGGACTCAACCACCATGCGTACGGCATCCTCACGGGATGGCCGCATGGTGTTGTACGGCTTAGGCGCGGCGGTGTCCTTCTCAGGATTGCTCTTGGGCACATTGATCTTCACGATATCAGCGCCTAGCTCACTGGCCACACGGGCGGCATAATCAATCGCGTAGAGGCTGTCGCGCCCGCCTTTGGTCTCGATGGCCGCGCCACGCGGATAGGCCCACATGATGATTGGCATGCCGTAGCGCTCGGCATCCTCGCGTACCTTGGCGAATTGGATGAAGTCTTCAGCCTGGAGCGGTGAGCCGACGTAGAGGGTATAGCCGACGGCATCCGCGCCGAGGCGCACAGCGTCCTCGACCGTGGCGATGCAAGGCGAGATAGGCTGTGTATCGGCGGGAATCTCCGTCTTGCCATTTAGCTTGAGTACCAGCGGCACCGCGCCAGCATACGTGCGCATGTATTTCTCGGCGATCCCAATTTGGAAGACAATGCCGGAGAATTTGCCCTCTTTGGCCAGGCGCAGTTGGAACTCAGGATCCTTGGCGGCCGGGTTGACGAAGAAGTCACGGGGGCCATGCTCCAGCCCTTGGTCAATCGGCAGAAACAGCAGCGTACCATTCGCCGGGCCGTAGGTGTAGAGCAACCGGTGTAGCCGAGCGCGCTTGCCAGTGCTCAGATCAAGATCAGCAAGTGTTGGGCGCTTCACGCGCGTCATTGCCATGTCGTCACTCCTCGTCGTAACAGGTCTCCCCACGCATCCGCGCGCGAGCGGAGGCGGAGATGCGTGGGCCGTTTGACGCTAAGGGCGGGACAACGGCGGCAGAGCGCTCACCTATGTAGTGCCTCTCGTGGGTGGACATAGTCGCACGCTGCCGTCGGAGTTGTCGGGATGCCACAGAGCGCCAGATCCCTCGCCGCTGAGGGTCGCTCGTAGTATATCATGCGCCGCGCCCCGCTTCCACGCGCGCTGGTTCCCCACTTTCACGACTCTAGGCGCGCCAGCGCACGCAGGCGTGCCGCCGCCTCCTCGCGCGTCAACTGGCGCGCCAGCAAGGCATCGAGCACATCTTCAATGGTGCCCGGCGCGGCCACGGGAGTCGGCGCTTTCGCTGCTGTTGGCGCCATCTTGAGATAGTGCTCGCGCACGGAGATGGTGCCATATAGGCCGACAAGAATGGCGCCGATCACCAATATCTCGACACCGTCGCGCGCGACCATCTGCCAGTTCCCCAGCGGCGCGTTGAGCACCGCGGTGCCCACGGCATAGAGCGCGGTGGCCGCGCCTACCGCTCCGGTGATGGTGCCAGCGGCGAGCAACCCCAGCGTGAGGGCACGACGCGGGCCGGGCGCGGCGGTTTGGTGACTGAGCTGTGCCAGATAGAGCGCGAGCGGCACGTACGCTATGCCGGCGATCACCAGCGCGAAACTGGTGGACCATTGCGTGCGGGTGGGTGGCGTGCCACCGGCGACGACCCGCTCGACGAGGTTGTGCAGCACATAGCCACATCCCCACCAGAAGGGCACGGCAGTGACCGCCGCTGGAATCGCGATCATGGTGGTGAGTGTGTTCGCGGCACCCATCGAGGACGCCAGCGCATCCGCGCGCAGCCATAGCCCGTAAGCCGCCGCCACCGCTATGCCAAAGAGCAGTGGCGCGAGGAAGGTATACCGGTCGAGGTCTCCGGCTTGAGCGTGTGGCGTATTGAAGCCGTTGAGCACTTGATCGGCCAGTTGGTAGATCGCGCCCACGATGAAGATCACTCCGTAGCCAAGGCTGGCGAACCGCGCTACCTGACGTAAGGTAGAGTGCGTATCGTCGCGCGCGAGTAGGACGTAGCCGACCACACCGAGCGTCGCTACCAGGAGTGCCCCCCAGGACCCCGGCAGATTCGGGCCGGAGCAGCCATACTGGGCTGCCTGGGCGGTACAAGATCTGTAGGAGCTGGTACTCGTCAGAACCGCCTCGAGTGTGGCGAGAAGCGCGCTAAGGGCATAGGATGTCGCGATGAAGAGCAAGAGGAGTTGCACGCCGTAGTGCTGGAGTCGCTGGAAGACCAGCGCAGTGCCCGGCGCGGCGGGCACGCGACGGCGCTCCCACTCCACCAGTGCGAAGACGCTCAGCGCGACGATGGCGAGCGCCATGGGTGTTGCCGCGTCTCCGCGGTAGGGCCGCCCCAGACTCGAAATGGTCGAAGCGGCGGTCGGAATGGCCACCAGCACCGTGATGGCCTGAAGGCCGTTGAGGAAGAACGCGCGAATCGCCCCAGATCCAGCTTCCACATCACTGCGCAGGTCACGCTGGATGAGCCAGTAGTGCAGGCTGGTGAGGGCACCGGCGATCAGCAGCGCGGTGGCGCCAAAGGCAGCCGTCTGGAGGGTGGCACTGCTCGATGGGGCGCCACTCGCGGGATCGCGCAACCCGGTCCGCTCGAAGAGGTCGCCCAGGAGTGCGGTGGCACCGCCCGCGGTGAAGAGGATGAGCACACTGAAGACGAGGTACAGATACAGGCGATAGAGACTACGGGCCATACTCGCACCACCTCTCTGCTGGAGAGAGGCAGGCGGATCTCCACAATGGGAGTGGCGCACTGCCCGCCCTCCTTGGACGCAAGTATAGCATAAGCAAGCCTGGGTGTGAGTACGTATATTGAGTGCCGCGGTCAGGATCAGGACGCGGCTGAGAGCGTCGGCGACAACAGGTTGAGGTGATGGGCATTGAATGTGCTCAACGCCATCGGGTATGCTGTGGAGGGCGATGAGATTCCCTTCAGATGAGCATTTCTCTGTATGAGCAAGCGATGAAGACGCGGATCGAGGCAGACAAGGAAGACGAGCGGCATCTCGTGCCCTCCATGCCACCGTCAAGGCCAGGCGCGCTGGCTATAATGGCGGCATCTCAGCGCGGCATCCGCACGATGCGGACACTGTTGTCGCGCAGTCGAGCGCTGCTTGGCGCGCCGAGCGTGATGGCGTTTGATCGGCTGTTGCCGACGGCACGCTGGCGGCATACCCTGGCGCTGGTCGCCGTATCTGGCGCGGTCGCTGGTATCTTCTACTC
>JADMIN010000353.1 GCA_015478575.1 Ktedonobacterales bacterium
TGCGCTTGGATAGCTGATGCGCTTGGATAGCTGATGCGCTTGGATAGCTGATGCGTTTGGGCCGATAGGCCCAGTGAAGGAGCGAAGGGGGCCTGGTATGACCACACTACCACGCGCGGCCCCACGTGGCGCCTGGCGTGCGCTGGGCGCCAGCGGCCCGCCACGGACGAGACGCGCCCGCGCGCTCGGTGCGCTGCTGCTCGGCGCGCTGCTGCTCACGATGGCGAGCGGCGGCGTGCTCGCGGCGCGAACCGCGACCAGCGGCGCGATGCTGCACTGGGGCGCCGCCCCCACTCCCGTGACGATTGCCACCGGCGCGAGCGCCAGCCTCCCGCGCGGGCCGGTGGGCATGCGCGTCGCCATTCGTGGCGAGCTCTTTCCGCCCGACCAGCGCGTCCGCATCGTCGTTGTGCGGGGCGACTCAAACCAGAATCCCGCGCTCTGCGCGCGCGCGCCGCTTCCGGTAGCGGAGGCGGTGGTGAATGGCTCTGGCGCGTTTGTCGCAACCTTTCTGTGGCCCGCTGACGCCGCGACAGTCAACGGCGCGTATAGTGTCTGCTCGTATGCTGTCACGAGCGGCGCCCTTCTCAGCACGCGCGATGACAGCCCCTTCACTGTGCTCGCCGCCAGTCCGCCGATTCTCGAACGCACACCGGCACAGGTACGGCCCGGCGGCACCGTGACGATCACGGGCAAAGGTTGGGTGCCGCCACAGCCCGTGCGCGTCGTGATCACGCTGGGTGATGGGTACCCGCCGCTCGTGACGAGCAACGCAACATCGAGCGGCCTCAACACAGGCTTCTTTCGCATCACGCTCACTCTTCCCGTGAGCGCGCCGCCGGGCAGCTACACCATCAGCGCCACCGCGCAAAATGGCCAACTAGGCGCCACCGCCCTGCATGCCCTGACGATAGTTGCCGCCCCAGCCACCGCGACGCCAACCGCGACGCCAACCGTCGTCGCGACGCAAGCGCCCACCACCGCGCCCACTGCTCCGCCCACCACCGCGCCCACGCCGATCGTGACCTCCACCAATTCGAGTGGCACAGCCGACAGGGGGCTGAGCGCGGTGGTCATTGGGCTGGCGATCACCGTCTTCGTGCTGCTGCTGATTCTCGCGGGCCTCTTGGCGTATCTCCTGCGGCTGCGTCGCCAAGCGCAAGCGTTCCCATCACCGTGGCCCACGGCAGAGGCCGTGCCGCCCACGGTGGCGAGGCGCCGCCCATCCAGCCCGCCGCCGCTGATGTCCCCCCTGCCACCCGTGCGCACGCTCTCCGCTCCCTACGCGAGCAACACAGGGAAGCAGCGGATTCTCGTGCCTCCTGGCACCTACTCCGCTCGAAGCGGCTATTCCAGTGGCCCCGCACCCGACCCTTCCGCTGGCCGCTCCGCCGCGCCTAGCCACTATCCTGTCGGCGGCTATGCAGGCTCAGGCGGGTATCCCGCCGCTCCGGCACCTGGCCCCTATGGCCCGGCCGCGCCCTATGCGCCGACTCGTGGCGCGCGTCCCCTTGAGCCGTCAGGTGGATATCGTGAGGTGTGGCGTCGGAGCAGCTCTGTACGCTCAGGCCCGCCACCAGTGGACCTTGCCGCGGCGCCGCCGCCGTGGGGGTATGACCCCGACGCCCTGGCCCCCGATCCGCCGTACCTGGCCCCGTGGCCACCCTTTCCGCGCGCGGAGGCGGAGCCACCAGGCGAACGCCATCCGGTGGCGCCCGGCCCCTCTGCTCCCGACGGGCAGTAGCCGCGAACGGCGGCGCTCCCCTTCCCTTGCGCGGCGGAAGGGGAGCGCCGCCGCTCGCCCACGGCCCCGGTCGCCGCGCCGAGGAGCGGCCTTCCACATGATCATGGCGCGCGTCTTGCTGGATGCGCTGATCGACAGTGTGGCCGATGGAGGCGACGGGCAATGCGATATGGGTGCTTGTGTTCTGGTACGCTGTTTCGTATACTACGCGCGATGAGTGCGTCGCCCTGGCCACAGTGTCGCACTGGATGGGGCGTTGCCCTGTGCCCGCGCCGGATAACCTATCCAGAAAGTTATGGCGCGTGGGGCAGCCCACGGTGTAGCGGATGGGTGCGACGTATATGGACGCGCGGCGGATGCTCTGCCTATGCGGACCATCTGACGGAGCGAAGGAGGCGATTGCATGACAAGCAGTGGCGGTAGCGGGGGGCCGGGCTTCCTTGATCCTTCCGGCAGAGTGGTGGGGGCAGCCATTGATGCGCTGCCACCTGATATCCAGGCCCTCGTGCGCCCCGGCAAGACCTCGGAGCGCATCCAGCATGCCATCACCTGGGCGTCGCGTCGTGATCCCGCTGTCGTGCGGCGCCACCACGCACGCGACAGGCGGATCCAGCGGTTCGAGGACATTCAGAGCGCCCCACTACGCCAGATGGACGCGGTGGCCCGTGAGATCGCGGCCAGCTACCGTCGGCGCGCGCTGCTGACGGGCGCGGCGACGGGCCTACCTGGTGGCCTCTGGGCCCTCGTCGCGGCGGGCGCGGATGTCCAACTGACGGCGATCTATGCCGTACGCATGGCGGCGCAGGTAGCCCAGGCGTATGGCTACGACACGAGTGCGCTGGAGGAGCAAGCTCACCTGGCCGATGTGTTGGCGCTGGTGGCTGGCGTGGATACGCTACGTGGCGTGGGCAACTATCTGACCCGCCAGGGTCTGGCGCACCTCATTCCCGATCTGCTGCCACGGTTGCTGGCGCGCGTGAGTGTCGAGATCACACGGGAGCAGGCGGCTAAGTGGGTCGGGCGGCTCATTCCCGGCGTCGGGGCTGTCGTCGGCGGCGCGATTGACTATGGCTTCTTGCGGGCAGCGGGCCACCGCGCCCTAGACTATTACCACTCGCGCTATGTCTCAGAGCACCAGCTTGGCGCGCCAGCGGCCCAACAGGCGCTGCCGCCCGCCGCCGCCGCGCCGCGCGTCGTCGAGGGCAGCCTCTCCGCGCCCCCCGCTCCCCAGCCCCCTGACCCCTCGCCCGCCACGCCAGGGTCGGCGCTGTCGGGGTCGGCGCTGTCCGCGAGCCCAGGGATGGCGCCGGGAATGGTGCCCGCGCGCCCCGCTGTCGCGCCCGCGCCGCTGGAGCGCAAACTGAGTAAGCCGCCAGAGCACTTCGCCAGATATCTCATCATCTTCGCCATTCTCGCGCTTCTCGTCACCCTGATGGCGTGCGGTGCGCTGGCCGTGCTCGCATATAATGGCATCGCCGGTCTGCTGCCGCGCTGATCCGCGCATCTCGTCTCCACGCCCCACCGGCCCACGGTCATCCCCCCAGATACTTGTGGGCCTTGTGGTCTATACCCGTGGTCTATACCCGTGGTCTATACCCGTGGTCTATACCCGTGGTCTATGCGCGAGTATCGCCCTTCACCACGCAGCCTCTGTAGCAAGAGGCGCACACGCGCTCACGCTGCTGCCACAGATCCGCGGAGCTGCCCGAATACTCCCCATGACATGCGAGCAGGCACAGGATCAGGCAGAAAACCGGAGACCGGATGTCTAATAGGCTGTCGAACAGTTGTGCTGCCTACGGCATCATGCCACTGGGGGAAAGACCATGGATGTTCGCGTGCGACTCTTTGGGGCGTATCGTACAAAGCAACCTTATACGCCACATCCGCCCATGCCGTTGCCGCGCGTATCCCGGACGGCGCGGCCCCAGCATCACCTGGTCTGGCTCTTCGCAGGTAGTATGCTTCTGACTGCCTGCGGGATCACCTCAGGAAAGGATACTGAGTTTAAGGAGCCGCCTAGACCACCAGCCATCGCGCCCCGTGGACCACTGACCATCATGCTGGGAATCGACACCACAGGCAGCTATAGCAAAGCGCTGATACAGAGCACCGACGCGCAAGTCGCCTCGTGGATTGATCAGTTGCCTCG
>JADMIN010000354.1 GCA_015478575.1 Ktedonobacterales bacterium
AGCGACTCGACGGGAGCGACTCGACGGGAGCGACTCGACGGGAGCGACTCGACGGATGAGGAGAGAACGAGCATGAAGATCGCGGGGAGTGGTGCGCTGGTCACGGGCGGAGCATCTGGCCTGGGCGCGGCGACGGTGCGCCAACTGGCGGACGCTGGCGCCCAGGTCATCGTCGCGGACCTGAACGCGGAGGGCGGAGAGGCGCTGGCGCGGGAGTTGGGCGCGCGGGCGGCGTTCGTCACGACGGATGTCACTGACGAGGATTCGATGCGGGCGGCGGTGCGAGCGGCGGTCGAGCGTTTTGGCGGGCTGCGCATTCTGGTGAACTGCGCGGGGATCGCCATCGCTGAAAAGGTCATGGGCAAGGGCGGCGCACATGATCTGCGGCGCTTCTCGAAGGTCATCCAGGTGAATCTGATCGGTGTCTTCAACGCGCTGCGGCTGGGCGCGGAGGTGATGAGCGGCAATCCGCCAAATGAGGAGGGCGAGCGGGGTGTCATCATCAACACCGCCTCGGTGGCGGCCTTTGATGGGCAGATTGGCCAGATCGCGTATGCGGCCTCAAAGGGCGGTGTGGCGGCGATGACCCTGCCGGCGGCGCGCGACCTGTCGAGCTATGGCATCCGGGTGATGACGATTGCGCCAGGCATCTTTGATACGCCGATGTTAGCTGGGCTGCCGGAGGCGGCGCGCGTCTCGCTGGGTCAGCAGGTGCCCTTTCCCCCGCGCCTGGGCCGACCGGAGGAATACGCCGCGTTGGTGCGGAGCATTGTGGAGAACCCGATGCTCAACGGCGAGACCATCCGGCTGGATGGCGCCATCCGCATGGCGCCGCGCTAGCCTGGCCGCCTGGTCATGCCGGGGGGAGGCTTAGCCATTGAAGCGGAAGCTGGTGAGAGCCGGGGTAAAATAGAGCGCCGCGTCGCTGGCGAAGCTGTCAGCCGCGCTGACCAGCACGATGACGTAGCTACGCCCCTGGTGATGGCCGGCCAAGATCGCTTCGTGGAGCGAGGGACTCGTGCCTCCCGTGACCACATAGTCGCGCCGCTGCCAATACTCGCCGCCGATGTTGACTTGCGTGGTGCCCGTGGAGGTTGGCGTGAAGACGACGCCGTTTTGCGCGGCGGCGGCGACCTCGTTGGTGATGATATCCTGGTCACTGACCGATCCGGCGGCGGTAGCCTGCTCCACCAACATCGAGGAGAACCCACTGGCGGTGGTCGGCGCGAAGATATCAATCGTGTCGGGCTGCCCCTGCACCGATTGCTGTTTGTTAGAGGTGCTCCACTGGTCAGGGTAATCCATGCTGTAGCGTGAGCCGCTGACAAATTTCTTGAAGTGCGCCTGGGCGGGTGGTGTCGGGCCAGGCGTGTAGGTGCCCTTTAGGCTGGTATAGCCATTGGCGCCACCGCTGACGTACGCGAGCGCCTTGGGGCCAAAGAGCGCGGCGGGAATGGCGAGGATCACCAGCACAGCCAAGAGGGCGAGCACGACCGGGAAACGCTTCTTCTTCATCCCCGGCACGGGAAGCGAAGCGGAGAGCCACATGGCGGGCGACCTCTGTTCGTCATGGCGCGGCCTCTCCGAAGAGCGCCTAGCCGCGGGATACGCCTCACGCTCACGCGGGCCGTGGCCTGGGCGCTCCCATGCGCTGTAGACATCGGATTCGTCGTAGGGCGCGCGCTCGTCGTCGCGGGCGGGCGCACGACCCGACCGCCCGTCACGTGGGCCACGCGCTCCATCGTCGTCGCGCTCGCCCCTCGATCTCCGGCGCGAGGAGCTAGAACGTGAGGAGCCAGAACGCGAGGAGCGGCGCGGCGCTTCTTGCTCATCCTCATCTTCATGAAGATGAGGACGCGGCGCGCCCTGACGGCGCGCCTGGGGATACTCATCGTCTTCATCGGGCGCATCGTTCGGTGGGGGGCGGCGTAAGCCACGCGGTGCGCGGGGATCGTCGAGCGGGTCAGGCGCGTCTGGCGCCTCACGTGGTGGACCGGCGCGCGGGGGCATGGGGCGGCGCGGGGGCGGCGCGGCATGTTCGTCACTCCACTCGCCGTTCTGGTCGCCCCGCTGGTCGCCGCTATCGCGGTCATTCGGCCCACTTGGCCGCCTTCTGGGCGGCGTGGGACGCTCGTCCGACGCTTGTGGGTGGGCGTGTGGGCGGCGAGGACTGCTCCTACGATTGTTCCGATTCTGTGGCATAGCTTTCCGGCTCGTCTCTCTCGTGCCCCAGGCACGCGCCGCGACACATGCGGGCACGCCGCTCCCGCCATCCACGTATACCGCGGCACTCCCAATCGCGTCATCGCGCGATGCGACACATGCGGGCGCCGTGCTCTCCGTTGTCTCTAACCGTATCATATCTCGCCAATAGAACGTGCGAAGGGAAATGACGAGCATCGAGCGGTACTCGTTGAACTATACGCTAGGGCACGCGCGGCGCGCGAGTTCTCTGGATGATTGGGCCATACGGGCTACTCGCCTGAGCGACGCTTCCGCTAGGCGAGGCGAAGGGGATGGGCCGAGACCCGTCATGCCTGGGCGCGCGACACATGACCAAGCGCTCGTTTGGTCGCGCGCCCGCGTTGTTCGCCATACGCACCTATGGTATAATCGCAGATGGCGCGGTAAAATCCGTGGTATGCTGGCACCCCTCACCTGGTCCGATGCGCGGGCTTCGCGGGGGCGTGTTGGCCCGCGCGGTCTGTGCGGTGGGTCTGCTGAGCGTCATTGCCGTTGGAGGTCACCACTCTCGCCGCTCCTCGTGCCAGTGCCCGCCAAGTCGCGGCCTAGAAGCCGCTCGGCTTCCTCGCCTGTCGCTCGCTGAGGGGCCGCTGGCTGAGCATAGGGGGCGAGGCCCAGGAGGTTCGCGTGCTCGCGACTGGTTATTTGTTTGCCGCCATCTTCTTCATTGGCGGCTGCGGCTTCGTCCTGATGTCGCTGATGATGGCCGATACACTCAATGCGCTGTTGCTCAAGCGCAAGCCCGCCAAGGATAAGTTGGCCACGTACGAGTCCGGTGAGACGCCGCTCGGCTCTGCCTGGGTGCAGTATCCGCTGGCCTTCTACATCTTCGCGCTGCTCTTCGTCGTGTTCGATGTGGATATCGTGTTCATCCTGGCCTGGGCGGTGATCTTTAAGCAGTTGAGCTGGTTCGGCTTTGTCGAGATCCTCTTCTTTATCGGCGTCCTGGCGCTTGGCCTCGTCTATGCCTGGCGGAAAGGGGTCATCCGGTGGATCTAGTGCCCGCGCGGGGCGCACCCGGCGCGCCATCACTCCAAGCCTACGACCGCGATCACATCAACACGTTGCTCGATCAACTGGCAGGGGTGGATGCGGTGCTGGAACAGCCCGCCGCCAAGAAGCTGCTCGGCGGCGGCGCGGTGAGCATCACCGTTCCGCCGGAGCGTCTACTGGAGGCCGCGCGCGTGCTCCGCGATACGCTCGGCTTCGAGATGTTGACCTGTATCTCTGGCTTGGACATGGTGGACCATCTCGACTCGATCTATCATTTCCGCTCGCTCGCCCATAACTGGTTGCTCCAAGTGCGCGTGCAGGTGCCAACGGAGCGGCCAGAGGTCAGTTCGCTGGTGAGCCTCTATGCGTCAGCGAACTGGTTGGAGCGCGAGACCTACGACCTCTATGGCATCATCTATCTTGGCCACCCCGACTTACGGCGCATTCTGCTGGATGACGAGTACGAGGGGTATCCGCTCCGCAAGAGCTTCCGCTCGACGCCGGTGACGGTGCATGACCGCGCGACAACGCAGGTGGATGGGCCGCGCGCCATCTCTGGCGAGCAGACGCGCCACCAGGAGCGTATCGTGCTCAAGCGCCTGGGCCAGGGCGAGCAGGAGCGCCTGCACCCTGGTATGATGACCTTCGGCA